>DCSU01000058.1 GCA_002325785.1 Bacteroidales bacterium UBA1458
CACGGAGCTGGCAAGTGCGTATGTAATGGGATAAAAATGATCAACAGTATAGTCAAATAATTAAAAAAAATGAAAGCGCCCCGTAATAATCGCCTCGCCAGGCCTGCCGGCACGGTAAGCTTTATAGTCTCGGTCATTACCGGTCTACTGCTGGTCTCCTGCAATTCAGGACAAACTACCGTTCCTCAGAAAAAGCCAAACATTATTGTAATTCTTGCAGATGACATAGGATATTCAGATATCGGCTNNATACGGTTCTGAGATCATGACACCCAATCTTGACCGGCTGGCGGCAGATGGGATGCGTTTCACTCACTTCTACAACACCGCACGGTGCAGTCCCAGTCGTGCCTCACTGCTGACCGGGCTCTACCCACACCAGGCCGCAATGGGCCACCTTGCAACACGGCCGTTATGGGATGAAGCCGGTTATCTTGATGATCTTAACAGAAATAGCGCAACAATTGCTGAACTGCTGAAAGATGCCGGTTATTCTACATGGATGGCAGGCAAATGGCACCTGTACGGCATGAATGCATCAAATCTCCCGGACCAGACTGCTGTTGACACCAGCAACTGGCCCCTGCAGCGCGGGTTTGAACGCTTCTTCGGGAACCTCAGCGGCTCATGCAGCTACTGGGATCCCTTTTCACTTTTAAGCAACAATGATTTCATAGCCCCGGGTGAAAACTTCTATTACACTGACGCCATCAGCGACACCGTGGTGAAATTTATAAGGGAGCGTGATGAAGACAAGCCCTTTTTCTGTTACGTGGCATACTATGCAGCCCACTGGCCCCTTCATGCCCCTGAAGATGAAATAGCAAAATACAGGGGAGTATATGACATTGGCTGGGACTCACTCAGAATGGAACGCTTCAACAGGCAGAAGGAACTGGGTGTGGTAACTGAAAACCACAGACTCACTGAGCGGCCGGAATCAATAGAGGCCTGGGAAGATGAGCCTATGAAAGAATGGCAGTCGCGCCGCATGGAAACCTACGCCGCAATGATCGACGTGATGGACCAGGGCATCGGACGGATAATTGCTGCACTGGATGAGAGCGGAGAGCTTGATAACACCATTATATTATATATGCAGGATAACGGCGGTTGCGCCGAGCCGGTTCTCACCAACAAGATGGCAGCGCCGCTGACGGAAGAGCAAAAAGAGCTGAAACCCTACCCCTATGATCAGATCCTTAAGGTAAGGAAACCGGAATACACCCGTGATGGAAGGTTCATCCGCAGCGGCAGGGGTGTCATGGCAGGTCCCGCCGACACATGGGTGGCCTATGGCGAAGACTGGGCCAACGCAAGCAACACACCTTTCAAGCTCTATAAGTCGTGGGTCCATGAAGGAGGAATTACAACCCCTCTGATTGTCCACTGGCCGGCAGGCTTGCGGCAGAAAGGCGTCATCAACACCCAGACGGGTCACCTCATTGACATCATGCCAACATGCCTCGAGCTTGCAGGAGTTAGTTATCCTGAAGAATTCAACGGCACCGCGGCAACTCCGCCCGAGGGCATCAGCCTGCTCCCCGCATTTGCAGGAAGAAAGCTCGACCGCGAGTTCCTCTTATGGGAACATGAAGGTAACAGGGCCATCAGGATAGACAACTGGAAGCTCGTGTCAAAGGTCGGCGAACAGATGAAATTCAACCCTGAGGATGAAAATGCCTGGGAACTGTACGACCTGGAAAGCGACCCCTCGGAGACCGAAAACCTGGCTGCCAGGTATCCTGACAGGGTGAAGAAGATGGCTGCAAAATGGGAGGAGGAAGCTATCAGGCTGAAGGTGAAGCCCTGGCCATGGGACAATCACCTGGAGTAACCGTTGATAACATGATTTAACATAAACTTAATCATAAGTTGAACTGAAGGAAATAAAGAATGATAATATTTGGCCCCGGAATCATGAAAAGCGAACAACCCAACCTGTGATCCTATGATTAACTTTCTTAAACCGCCACCCTACAAAGATCCCCTTCCGGAAGAGAAGGTTGATGCCGCCTACAAAAGACTGCGCCTGCAGGTCTTCCTCGGCGCCTTTCTGGGATATGCAGCCTATTACCTTGTCAGGAAGAACCTCGCCCTTGCCATCCCCGGGATGATACAGCCTCTGGAGAACGGCGGGCTGGGATACACCAAGCTGCAGCTCGGCATCGCATTGTCAGCCATCTCAATCGCCTACGCCTTCAGCAAGTTCCTCATGGGAGCCCTCTCTGACAGGTCCGATGCAAGGAAGTTCCTGGTGATAGGGCTTGTGCTGTCAGCTTCCCTGATGATGTGCGTCGGACTTTTTCCCTTTGCTACCAGCTCGGTAGGCATCATCTTCGCCTTCATGCTGGTCATAGGCTGGCTGGCAGGAATGGGATGGCCTCCCTGCGGCAGGATTATGGTGCACTGGTTCTCTCACAACGAGCGAAGCTTCAAAATGGGGGTCTGGAACACCTCACATACCGTCGGCAGCGGCCTGATGGGAAACCTGGCCGCATGGGGCACTCTGCTCATCGGTGGCTTTTTTGTGGCAGACATTGGCGGTGGCGTAATGGTTGAACAGAGCTGGAGAGCAGTATTTGTGCTGCCAAGCGCGGTAGCACTCATCATAGCCCTCTTCTGCTGGTGGGCCCTCAGGGATACTCCGCAGTCGTGCGGACTGCCTTCAATAGACAGATACAGGAATGATATCCCGGCGCAGAAGGAGATGAGTTCCGACAAGAAAATACCCGTAAAGGAGCTCTTTGTAAATTACATTTTCAAAAATAGGATACTGTGGCTGATAGCCCTGGCAAATGTCTTTGTCTATCTGATACGTTACGGCATCGCCGACTGGGCCCCTACATACACTGAGGAGGCCGGGCTGCTGACAAGCGAACAGGGGAAAATGGCCTTCTCGCTGCACAACTACGCGGGCGTTCCCGGCATGATTCTGATCGGATGGATATCATCAAAAGTCTTTAAAGGCAGATGCGCACCGGCAAACGTGATCTTTATGGTGCTGGTGCTTCTGAGTATCATCCTCTACTGGCAGGCAGCACCGGTAGCATCCTTTCTCGCAGAGGCATTTTCAACAGACCCTGACGCTACCAGGGTCACCGTAGTCTACTCCGCCCTGATAGCAATCGGTTTCTTTATCTACGGTCCGGTGGCACTCATAGGTGTTCAGGCTATCAACCTGGTGCCGAAAAATGCTGCAGGCACCGCAGCCGGATTTGTTGGTCTCTTCGGATACCTGATCGGCGATGCCCTGCTCTCAAAAGTGCTCATCGGAGCTGTGGCAGATAATGTAAGCCTCGGCTGGAATGCAACCTTCTGGATAATGATCGTGGCAAGCATTCTTGCCGCAATCTTCTCGGCAACCACCTGGAAAAAAGAAAAAGCAACATACCTCGGATAATAACTGAAACCCATGAAGCGACTCATATCAATAGCATTGTTTCTGGTCATCTGCCTCGAGGCGACACTGGATGCCCAGACATACCGCCGGATATACGGATGGTCCGAAGAGATCAATGACCAGATTGAGGGATTCCTCAACGGAACCATCCCCATGACCCTGCGCAAGGTTGCAGTTTTTGACTGCGATGGCACCACCTTCGGACAGGTGCCATATTACCTGGCGGATGAATCCCTCTATCGCTATGCTGATAATGTGCTGAAAGAGAGAAAAGACAAGGATTCGAAAGAAAAACTCAGGATCCTTGACCGGATGGTAAAGGATGGTGACAATGTTGGCAAACCATATGTTGAGGACAGGGTTCATTTCCTTGCCGGACTGACGCCGGAAGAGATTGAGACTATCGGCTATGACTGCTATCGCGAATCATACCAGGGGAAGTTTTATCCTGAGATGAAGCAGCTGATCGCCAACCTTAAGGAATACGGTTTCGAGGTGTGGATACTGACCGCTTCGCCCGAGATACTGTACCAGAAGTTCGTGGCCGAGGAGTTCGGCATCTCAAATGTAAATGTCGTTGGTGCGAAATGCGTAATCAGGGACGGCGTCACCACCGGGGAGATCATCCCTCCCATCCCGCAGGATGACGGTAAGGCACATTCGATAGAGACATTCATAAAAGCCACCCCGCTGATAGTAGGCGGCAACAGTCGCGGCGACATGGATATGATCAATGAGTCAGCCGGTCTGAAGATTGTGGTCAATCCTGATAATGTGACGGTGCGGGGCCCGGAAGACGGAGCTATGGCCGGCCATACAGTAAAATCCTACTGGGAGAAAGAGGGCGCACTGATAGTGAAATGTGATGACGTCCGCAACCCGAAAGTAAAATTTCACACAGAGGATTGGAAAATAAGAGAAAACAGAGCTAACCCCAAATGAACCATGATGATGAAGAGAGGAGTTGTTTATACAGCCTTGCTGGCAGCCTTGCTGACAGGATGCGCGTCAAAAGATGCACCAGCAACAGGAAAGGTGCAGGATTATATGCCTGACAACGCTGTGATAGCCCACCGCGGAACCATATACTGGGCTCCGGAGCTAACTGAGGCTGCCTTTCGCTGGGCACGCAACACCGGCGCCGATTACCTGGAGCTTGATGTGCAAAGGTCAAAAGACAGCGTGCTGATCATCATGCACGACAAGACCTTTAAACGTACAACAGACGTGGCGGAGAAGTTCCCCGGAAGAGAAGCTGACCCCATCAGCAGCTTTACCATGGAAGAGATAATGCAGCTCGATGCAGGCAGCGCCTTCAATAAAAAGAATCCTGAACAGGCACGGCAGAGTTACATCGGCCAGAACGTGCTGGTTTTTGAAGATGTATTCCGCATCGCCGAAGGCAAAATAATAAAACGTGATGCAAGCGGTAACCGTGTGTTCACGAAAAATGATAGTGGCATATATCACTTTGAATATGAAGCCGATCCGGCAGAAAACGGGCACAGGCCCGGGATTTATATCGAATTAAAGATTCCCGATATATACCCCGGATTGGAGGAGCAGGTATATGACGAGTTGACACGGTTCGGGTGGAACCCGCTCGAAGGTGATGAAATAAGCGCTGAGGAACCATTTTATAAGGGAGATAAAGTCAACGTCGGACACACCAGGGGCAAAATTCTTGTCCAGACATTCTCGCGCCCGGGGATGATGAATTTCAAAAGGGTTTTTGGCGAGAAGGTGCTTGCAAGCTTCCTTATTGGTAATCCGAAAACCAATGAATTCGCCAAAGATGAGGTGACTGATGAGATCATTGCTTTCGCAAAGGAGAGCGGTGCACAGTTCATAGGCACAAACCTTGGAGATGACAATGACGGCCTCTCTCCTGCTTTCGCAGAGAAGATACATGCGGCAGGGCTCAAGGCTAACATCTACTCCATCAACACCGTTGAGCAGATGGAGAAGTATTTCGGCCCGGAGACAGGCAGAAAGGCCGCTCCGCTTGCAGACGGCATGATCACCAACCGTACCGACCTCACCATCGATTTCTATCATGAGCGCAAGATCCGCAAGCCGGGGACGACCCAGACACCTCAGGAGGTACTTGCAGAGCTTGGTTATGATGACATCAAGGTCGAAATAATTTTATAGAGTTTATAAGGTTAGTTTTCTGAGATCAGGGGTGTTCGCCATATGA
>DCSU01000111.1:0-5231 GCA_002325785.1 Bacteroidales bacterium UBA1458
TGCACCCCCGACCTGAGCGTCTCCAGCCAGATTGAGCAGGGCATTGATTTCCACCGAAGACGGTACCGGCGCGTTGACAGTTATATTGCATACTTCCAGGCATATACAAACACCTATGCCGATACAGAAAGATTGATGCAACTATATGATGAAGCCCTGAACCACCCCGGCGTGGCCGGCATAGTGATCGGCACCCGCCCCGATTGCGTCACCTGTGAACTGCTCGACCGCCTTGCAGTGATGGCACGCGATTATTTTGTCATGGTCGAATATGGCATCGAGTCGGTCAGTGATCAGACCCTGAAGCACATCAACAGGGGACATGACTTCGCCACCGCAGCCAAAGCGGTGGAGGAGACCGCTGCCAGGGGGCTGAACACCGGCGCCCACCTCATCTTCGGCCTTCCCGGCGAGAACCGCACACAGATAACCGCGAGCGCAGGGGTGATCTCAGCACTGCCGCTGACATCATTGAAAATCAGACAGCTGCAACTGGTTAAAGGAACCGTGATGGCTGATGAATACAAGAGTGANNGTGACCCCGACGCCTTCGACCTTTACACACTGGATGAGTACCTCGACCTGGTCACCTCGTTCTGCGAGAGACTCACTCCCTCAATAATGATTGACCGCATCAGCGGTGAGGCTCCTCCGAGGCTGCTCGACGATCCGCGCGACTGGCACATGCGCAGCAATGAGATATTCCGCCTCTTTGAACAGCGTCTTGAAGAACACAATACCTGGCAGGGCAGACTTTACCTAAACAGCTGACGATGGATTTTCTTGAGAGAGTGGCATATAAACTCCGTGAAAACCACGGAGAAGAGATGGAGAGACAGATAGTGGTCCTGCCAAGCCGCCGAGCCGGCCTCTACCTGGCACGCGCCCTCGCCAGGCTGAGCGACAAACCCCAGTGGGCACCACGGATGCTTACCGTCAGCGATCTGTTCCGCTCCTTCACCGAACTGACGCCGGCAGATACCGAGACTCTGATATTCGAGCTTTACGGAGTCTATAAAAAACGGTTCGGGGAAGAGATGTCGTTTGACGATTTCTGGTCATGGGGCGAGATCATAATCAACGATTTCAATGACATTGACCTCTATCTTGCCGACGCGGAGAAGCTATATGGCAATATCACGGACCTTAAGGAGATAGACGCCAGGTTCGGTGGTCTGACCGATGAACAGACTGAGATCATCCGCGGTTTCTGGAAGTCGTTTAACCCGGGTGCCTCAGGCAGTGAGGCCCGTACGAAATTCCAGTCGGTATGGCAGAAGCTTGCCCCTCTGTACAATGACTTCAGGGCGGTGATGGGTGAGCGGCGCCAGGCTGGTGACGGCATGCTGTGCCGCGAGGTTGCTGAGAGAGCCGCCGCCGGCACACTGAAAACAGAGGAAGGCGTAACATGGCATATAGTAGGCCTGAATGCACTTAATAACTGCGAGAAGGTCCTGTTCAGATACCTGAATAGCCTCGGAGGGGCGAAGTTCTACTGGGATGACTCTCACTTCTTCATGAATGACCCCGATCATAAGGCTTCGTTGTTCATCAGGGAAAACAGGCGGATGTTTGGCAATGAGCTGGATCAGACGCCGGGAAATGACGCAGTGACACCCCCGCGGGGCAAATGGCATATCATTGATACACCTTCTGACACCGCCCAGGCAAGGATGGTGTCACAGCTGCTCGAGGGACATGGCATAACCGGAGAGGAGGATATGACGGGAACGGCCATCATCCTGGCCGATGAAAAGCTTCTGATGCCGGTGCTGTCATCACTGCCACCGTCAGTTGAGGATGTGAATGTGACTATGGGTCACCCGTTCCGGTACACATCACTCTACTCTTTCCTGAAGCAACTGCTGGCATTGATAAAATATGTCAGGGTGACCAGCGGCGTTACATCATTCAGGAGTGATGATGTGATAGCCCTGCTCCGTCACCAGTACTTCAGGCTGCTTGCCGGCGACAGCGGAGAGAAGGTGATTTCAGGGATTATCACCGGAAACAAGATCCGGGTAAGTGAGACATTGCTCCGCGATCATCTTCCCCTGAAAGGAGTGTTGCCGGTGCCTGCCACGGGACCAGAAATACCCTCATATCTCACCTCGGTGATGGAAATGATAGAGGCGGCTACCTTCGAAGCCGAAGCCGCGGATGAGAGCATAAAGCTCAGTACAGACCGTGAATACCTGCGCATGGCCATGAGCAGCACGGTCCGACTGGCAAACCTCATCACCATATATAATCTTGAGATGAAGAGTGACACCTGCATCAGGCTGCTTGACAGGGTCCTCAGAAAACTGATAGTTCCCTTCTCCGGTGAACCGCTGAAGGGAATCCAGGTCATGGGTGTGCTCGAGACACGGGCCCTGGAGTTCAAAAACATCATCTTCCTTTCTCTCAATGAGGGTATCTTCCCCGGAGGGTCATATGACAACACATACATCCCATATAACATCCGGAGAGCTTTCGGACTGCCCACGGTGAACGAGCATGAATCGATCTATTCATACTATTTTTTCAGGTTGCTCCGCAAGCCGGACATGGGCTGGTTCATATATAACTCCACGGCGCAGGGACTGACCACCGGAGAGATGAGCCGATACCTGGTCAGGATGAGATACAGCCCGCTCTTCAGCCCGCAGCAACTGACGGTCCACATCAGTGTGGGCAGAAGCCGGATGATAGCTGAGAGACTGCCAAAGAAACCTGAACATAACAGTGCGCTGCTGGACCTTTACGGCACCGGGGGTGATGGCAGAAAGTACCTGTCGCCCAGTGCGGTGAATACCTGGATCAACTGCCGCATGCGCTTCTACTACAGGTATGTATGTGGCATGCCTGAGGAGGAGATTCTCGAGAAAGATATTGATCAGCGCAGGTTCGGGAACATCATGCATGAGGCCCTCAGGAGGATCTATGAGCCGCTGAGGGGCGACACCGAGGCCGGAGCGGCCATCGGAAAAATATCATCAGATCGCGATCTTATCCGTAACGCAATTGTAGCTGCCGCAATGGATGAGATGAAATGGGACAGGGAGACCCTGATGGCGGGTAAGGGCGTAATAATAATTGAGGTACTTGAGAGATATGTCAGGGAGCTTCTTGAATATGACTCCAGGCAAAACCAGCTGGTTCTTCTGAACCTGGAGGACGACTTCTCAGGAATACGCACTGTGGTCACCGGTGAGGGCGAGAGGCAGATAAGGATAGGAGGAAGGGCTGACAGGGTTGACATGACCGGCGGAGCAGTGAGGGTGGTTGACTATAAGACCGGAACTCCCAAGCGCGAGGCGGTGACGCCTGAAGGTCTCTTCGATGAGGAGATAGATAAAAGGAACGATGCCTTCCTCCAGGCCCTGCTCTACTGCACCCTGATCCGCGACAGCCATCCGGGGAGGATTGTCTTGCCTGCAATTTACTGGGTTCAGCAGCTCTCCTCGCAGGATTTTACACCCTATGTAGCAGTGGCAGGACTGGATGGTCCGGATGCCGACAGGGAGTCATGGGACAGGTTCCTGAATGCCTTCTCGGCAGAACTGGACCAGACCATTAACAGGATATTCTCGGAAAAGGAGGATTACGTAATGACACCCTTCGAACGCAGGTGCACCTTCTGTCCTTACAGGATGCTCTGCCGGAGATAGTATTAGGCAGTAGGCAGTAGGCAATAGGCAGTAGCTCAGTGTAGGCAGTAGGCAGTAGGCAACAGGCAATAGGCAGTAGTTAACTAATTGATTGACTGTGGACTGAAGACTGGATACTGGTGACTGAAAACTAAGGCATGATAGTAATGCGGTCAGACATTCTGATAGGCTAATGCTCAATCCTCAAATCACAAATTTTCACTACTGCCTATTGCCTATTGCCTACTGCCTTTGATAACTGAAGACTGGATAGCTACTTTTCCATCAGCCGCTGCAGGGCGGCCATCTTAATGGCAGTGACGGCTGCCTCGTCGCCCTTGTTGCCGTGGATGCCACCGGCTCTGTCAATGGCCTGCTGATGGGTCAGGGTTGTGAGCACCCCGAAGACGAAAGGAATATTGTAGTCGAGATTAAGCTGGGTGATACCCTGGGTCACTCCCTGGCAGATGTAGGTGAAGTGAGGAGTTTCTCCCTGTATCACGCAGCCGAGGCAGATGACACCGTCAAGATCATCATACTCAGCCAGCCACTGTCCGGCGAGAGTGATCTCAAAGGTCCCGGGCACATGCCTGACAACGATGTCATCATCAGTCACACCGTGACGCATCAAAGTTTTTACAGCTCCGTTGAGAAGGGAGTGGGTGACCTCGCTGTTCCAGTCGGCCACAACAATACCGAATCGCATTCCTGTAGCATCAGGAACACGTGCGGGATCGTAGTCCGAAAGATCGCGGGTTGCCACCTGTCAGTCGATGTGCAGTTTAACCCTGGCAATGTACTTGTCAATGCTCCTGCCTTCGTTGCTCTCAGCATACTTGTCCTGTATCCTTTCATAGAGCTTCAGGGCCTCGACGAAGTTGCCTTCACTCTCGTAGAGCATGCCGGCCTTCATGAGATAGATAGGAGAGTGGAATGAATTCTCTGCCATGTCAGCAGCTTCCAGATAATACTTTATTCCTTCTGCAGGGTCACCCAGTTCAACTTTGGCATCACCTATAAGACCCTTGGCCTGTGGGGCAAGCACCTCATCCTTGAGTGAGTATTTGTTAAGATAGTCAACAGCCTCCTCAAACTGACCAAGGTGCATCATGCAGGCTCCGGCATAGAAGTTGGCAAGTTTGCCTGATTTGGTTGCCTTGTAATCTTTTGCTATATCTATGAATCCGAGGTTGTTGCCATCACCGTTGAGAGCCAGGTTGAGTGAGTCTTCCGAGAAGTACTGCTCGGCCATATACATCTGGCTGAGCGCTTCATTATTCTGCTTGCTGGTGTACATCCGAAGCAGCCAGAAAAGGCCCACCAGTACAACAGCACCCGCAAGGACATATAAAAGCGGTTTGTAATTCTGCTCAAGGAACTGCTCAGTTTGCGTCAGTGTGTGCTCTACATTCTCTATCCCTTTTGTGGGCTCATTTTTCTTGGTCATATCAATCTTCTCTGTTACAGGTCAAAAAATAACTTCGCAAAAGTAGTATTTATAGTCTTATTTAAAAATAAATGTTTTAAAAAATACTGAAGCCGGCACTCCGCTCCGGCGATAAGGAAAGGGTTGCCGCAGCCGTTTCTTTTCTTAACTTT
>DCSU01000111.1:5244-5451 GCA_002325785.1 Bacteroidales bacterium UBA1458
CAAGAACTATGAAGAGGTGGCCCTGGATTTTTCTCCCGGGTTCAACTGTTTTGTGGGTAACAACGGGGTTGGGAAGACCAACATCCTGGATGCCGTTCATTACCTGTCACTTACAAAAAGCTTCTTCAATAACTCAGACACCCTGAGCATAAGGCACGGCGAGGATTATTTTATCCTAAAGGGACTCTTCGTCAGGGACGGGGAGAG
>DCSU01000112.1 GCA_002325785.1 Bacteroidales bacterium UBA1458
AAGTGGTGGAGCTCGTCAGAGCAAAGAAATAAAAAAAATGCGCCGGGAAATGGCGCATTTTTTTTACTTCCTTGCTCTGACGAGCTCCACCACTTCTATCTCAAAAAGAAGCGGAGTATATCCGGGTATGACTGTATAGTAGTTGCCGTAGTAATCATAGTAACCGTAGCCCATGCTTCCGTAGGCGACGCTTGATGGCATGATGAAACGCGCTTTGGTTCCCAGTTTCATCTTGATCAGGCCTAATCCCCAGCCTTCAATCATCTCGTAAGACCCGACCCTGAGCCTGTAAGGTGTTGTCTCTTCAACGTTGCTTTGCTTCTCCTCGCCGGTCAGGAACCAGAGAGTGTAATAAACCCCGATGGAATCACCTGTTCTGATAAGGTCTCCCGTACCCGGTTCAATCTCTAAATAATAGATCCCATCGGCATCAGGACTAACGGTTATGTTGTTCAGGGAAACATAGTCTTCGATAAGGCTCTGCTCCTCTTCCTCGTACTTTTTGGAAGGGTTGCACGACATAATAATTAAAGCAAGTGCGGTTATCGCAGCTGCCTTGAGGGTTCTTCTCATGGTTTCAGTTATCATTTCCCCTTTTTACATCAAATATCGTTCCAAACTAACTGATCTCCTTAATTCTTATCCTGTAGATAAGTATTGCACGTCCCGGTATCCTGTCTCCGTCGCCGGTGTGGCCGAATGCCAGGTACGGGGGAAGAATGAAAAGGTAGTCACTCCCCTTCTGCATCAGCTGGAGTCCTTCCGTGACTCCGCTTTCGTTGCCGGTGTAGCCCACCTTTATTGTCTGAGTACCGCTATAACAGGGGCTTCCGTTCAATAGAGTGCACTCAAAATCAAAGGTCACATTATTTCCTGTCTTTACCGTTCCGCCACTCCCTTCGGTAAGCACGCTGTACCAGAGACCTGTGTTGGTCTCACTGTAAGTGCGGTCACTGCTTTTAATATAATCAGTAATTACGGTGCGGTCCTGGTTTATGAGCGCTTTGTTCAGCTCAATGAGCTCGGATTCCGTGCGGTTGGGTGCTGAACTCCTGTTGTCAGGCTTATTCTGGCAGCCTGAAATAAGGAGAAGTACAATCAAAGGTGCCAGCAGTCTCATTTCGTCATCTCCGCAGCTGCATCTTCCAGTTCTTTCCTGTAGAGAGGAAGAGTACCTTCAAAATGATTTACAACCTCATGAATAGTGCCTTTCATTTCACCGCCGGCGGCATTACGGTGACCTCCTCCGTTGAAACACTGTCGTGAGAGGGCGTTTGCATTAAAGCTGCCTTTCGAGCGGAGTGACATCTTGACGAACCCGGTGCGCTCAATAAAGAGCACCGAGAGAACAATTCCCTTCATAGTGAGAAGCACATTTGCAAACCCTTCGGTATCGCCTTTCACATGGTGGAAGCGATCCAAATCTTCCTTTGTAAGCCAGATGTAGGCTGTATGGAGATCAGGATGAACAACCATCCGGCTATGGAGAGAGAAGCCTTTCAGGCGTATACGGTCAGGCGAAAAATTACTGAAGATATGGTTAAAAACCTTCTCTTTGTCAACTCCCATGTCCAGCAGGTGTCCTACTGTGCGCATGGTGTCTCCGGAATAATAGCCGTGTTCAAAATTGCCGGTATCAGTGATGATGCCCACGTAAACCGCTGTAATAAAGTCGCTGTCATTAAACTCCTTTTCTTCCATTCCGTTGACGAGGAAATAGACGAGTTCTGATGTGGAGCTCCGGCTGATATCCGAGATGACCAGATCTGCAAACTGTCCGGGTTCGGGATGATGGTCTATCATCATGTTTTTTGCCCCTGATGCGAGGATCAGCTGTTCGGCCTTGCCCATCCTTGACGACGAATTGAAATCGACCATGATGATCAGGTCAGCCTCCTGTATCAGTGCAGTGCCTTTCTCTATATTATGGTGGAAGTCTACAATCCTGCTAACGTCATTCATCCACAACAGGAACTGCTGAAGGGCATTGGGAGATATCATTGCGGCATCCTTGCCCCTGGTGATAATCCACCGCCTGAGAGCCAGCATAGCTCCGATGGCATCGCCGTCGGGATTGATATGGCAAATCAGCAAAATATGATCTGCCCCATCAATCAGCTTCTTTAATTCTTTTGTATATTTACCAAACTCTGGCACTGTATTAGCTTTTAAAGGCGACAAAGTTAAGAAAAATAACAATATTTCTTAAAATCCAACCAAATAACCCGATTTTCATTTAGTTATGAGCAGCGATATCACTTTTTCCATTATTAAGCCCGATGCCCTGGGCAGGGGTGACGAAGGAAAGATCCTGGCCAGGATCACAGAAGCCGGATTCAGAATTGCCGCGCTTAAGATGCTGTATATTAACCGCCAACAAGCCGAGGAGTTTTACGCGGTGCACCGCGAGCGGTCCTTTTACCCCGAACTGGTTGATTTCATGTCTTCAGGTCCTGTCATAGTGATGGTACTTGAGCACGGCAACGCCGTGGATGAGTTCCGCCGGATGATCGGAACCACCGACCCGGCCAAAGCCGACAAGGGCACCATCAGGGCTGACTTCGGAACTGACGTCAGGATGAATGCCGTTCACGGCTCCGATTCCCCTGAGAACGCTCTCAGGGAGGCCGGATTCTTCTTTTCCGCAATTGAGATCTTCTGAGGTCAAACAAAAAGGTGATTACGGTGTTTCGTTAAAAAATATTCATGACTGCTAATATTTCTCCCGACTTTTCAGACAAAAAGACACTCGAAAAGTACTCCTCCGCTTATACCCTCTCCGACATGGAGATCTTCATTTTCCCTGACCTGTTCTATCCGCTGGTTCTTGCCAATATAATGTCACCGGTAATCTGGAGATGGCGTGATGATCCCTGGTTCAGTGAGATGCACAGGAAGAATTTTATCAGCAGATCGAACCGTATTAAGCAATATATCATTGATAATTACATATTTAATCTCGATCTTGAGACATGGGGCCTGACGGAGAAGGAGAAGGAGAAAGCCCGGTTCAGCGACTTCTTTGATACGGAACTGCTCAGCCAGGCGAATGCTCTTTTCGGATACGAGGGAGACAGGTATTACTTCAGCATTGACATCAGGAGGCACTTCGGACTCGACAAATATGATTCATCGGTCATTCCTTACTGGAAGACCGAGACAGTGGAGGCAATGACGGCCTTCAGGCACAGGGAGCATTTTACCACAGGTGCCGGCGAGTGCGTGAGCCTTGCCGCCCTCTATGCCGCTGCAATGTTCATTGTCGGAGGTATTTCGCTTGAGAAGATATATATGATGGCCACCCCCCTCCACTCGCAGAACTACATTGACGAAAAGGATGGGCTGCTCACAAACAACCGGCGCATCATGACCAGGAACATGTGGTTCAACGGTACCTCACTCTCGGGCAAGGCCCGAAGAGCCCTTGAAAATGAAAAAGTTACCATTGTGTCGCACATCTCCGGCCATATTCACACAGTATACCCAAGGGCTACAATTAACAGGGAAGCATACCTGAGCTTCACAGATAAGCTGAATGATTTTGTGAAGACATCCCTTACTCCGGTAATCTTCATCAACTTCCTCAGATTCAAGCAGGAATACAAGTGCCTTTTCCAGTATAATTATAAGAGAACGGGCAGCATTCATTATATTACCCTGGAAAAGCTCTTTGAATATGAGCATTCATCAAAGTCAAGCATGAATGAAGAGACACGTGACAAGCTGCTTGCTGAAGTTGACAATGAGGAGTTTTTTCCTGATCCGGTTCCCGGAAAGATCATGCTGAATGATGTTGAGAGCTTCCTTAAAAAGCGTAAAAATACTGATCTTGAGGTTATTGAGGCAGAGTTTAAGAAGCTCTTCCCCACGGAACACAATGATTGTGTTAACAGGATGTTCACCGATATTAAGGAATTTACAGTTACCGAACCCAGGCTTCCTTTGCCGGACAGGGATTTTGTAACTGAGATCACACCTGACATCAGCGTCAATGACAGTCGTGATGATATCATCAGGAAGATCCGTGATCTCTCCGGCATATCCGAGATGGCTCTGCTTACCCTCTATGCTTACCGTGACATGGAAAGAAGTGACTGGAAGCCTTTCATCAAGGCAGCCATTGAAAGGAACCCGGTATGCCACACTCCTCTGTCAGGGAAGACGGCTGATGAGATATTCGGCATTATAGGCAGCCTTAAGAACAAATCAATCTATGATTCGGGCAGGATGGCGCAGCCTGATGAGGTCTGGAATTTCGGGCGCGGCGATGGTGCAGAGAAGGCATTTCTGATGGCAGATGTCATCCTGTACAATGACCCCGAAGCTACGGTCACCGTCTCAATAGCTGACTCGTCTGTTACACTTGACTACCAGGGGCGTGAATATCACTTTCCCTCTTCGAAGGGACTCACCGTGAGGGCCATCATCAGGTGGGGTGATTACAGCACCCACTGATCAGTGGACCACTATCTCCCTGATGACATCGCCACCGGCTTTCAGATTGACCTGGCGGCGCAGTGATTCGCGCAGCATCATAAGTTCGTTCCTGACCACTGCAGATGTGAGGTAGATATGCATTACCCCGTCCTTAACGTAAATCTTTTTGGTGCGGGCGGTAATCACTTTCCCGGTCAGATCCTCCCATATATTTATTACAGAAGCCTCCCGGAGCTTGGGTGCAAGATTGTACTCTTTTATAAGGTCTGCAAGAGCCTCTCCTACGGTTATGGTCTTGTTCCTGCGCATGACCTTATTTCCTTCCGTTGGTAATCTCTTCCTCAATGCCCATCCGGCCGATGCGGTAGAGACGGAAATCAACCCCCGTGTTGTCGAGAATGCGGTGGATACGGTCCTGCTGCGTGTCGGTGATGAATACCTGTCCGAACTCCCCTGAGCCCACAAGCCTGATTATCTCCTCCACCCTGCTCTGGTCGAACTTATCGAAGATATCGTCAAGGAGCAATGCCGGGGCAAAACCGTTCATCCGGCTTATCAGACGGAACTTGGCCAGTTTGAGGGCCACGATGAATGATTTCTGCTGGCCCTGGCTTGCGGTGGTCTTTGCCGCGTGGTCATCGATAGTAAAGATCAGGTCATCACGATGGATTCCCACTGTTGTATACTGCAGGGCAAAGTCCCTCTCCCTCGATGTGGAGAGCTGCTGCAGGTAGTCGCCCTCACTGCGGTGGGACCTGTATCTTATCCGGACCTGTTCGGCGCTGTCTGAAATCTTCTCATAGTATGACGAGAAGAGGGGCACCAGCTCTTCTGTGAGCTTTCTGCGAGCCTCGTAGATAACGTCTGTCTCTGCAGCCATCTGCTCATCATAGATATCAAGCATGCTGCCGGCATCACGCCCGCCGTCCCTCAGGATGCTATTTCTTTGTGTCAGGATCTTATTAAAGCGCATATGTGCCTCAAGATAGGCAGGGTCATACTGGCTTATAATCATGTTGAGGAAGCGTCGGCGCTCCTCGCTGCCGCCGGTGATGAGAGTACTGTCAGCCGGTGAGAGCATCACCACGGGGTATCTGCCTACATGGTCAGACATCCGCTGGTATTCCTTACCGTTGAGACGGAAGACCTTCTGCTTCTGTTTCTGAAAGGCGCAGAAGAGCTCATCACTCTCCCCGAA
>DCSU01000107.1:0-5027 GCA_002325785.1 Bacteroidales bacterium UBA1458
GTCTGAAGCTTGAAAGTCGAAAGTCAAAAGTCTTTAGAGTTGCCAGCGGTTTACTCCAGGAATGAGGGGATGACCTGATATTTGTACCAGAATTAATGAACAATTTTAAAGCATCGACAGTGGTATCAACAGGCAATAAATTATTTGCCGGATACCTGCACCTGGATAGTGAAAATTGACTTCGAAGGTAGAAGGGTAAATAACATATTGACAATAGGTTGGAACTTAGTTGCACTTCGGGAGCAGTTTTCTTAAAGCGCTTAACGGTTTTATCAGGTATAAAACTCCGCCTCGTCAGTCACATTGAAAGTACTCTGCATGGTTGACATATAACGACTTTCACGGACTGACAGAAGATGTGACAAATGCAAACATGGAAATTTATATAATTTTAATGATTTATGCAAGGGGTACGGCTCCAAAATTCCATGAACAAAAAAGCCGCCAAATCTGCACTGATATTATTGTACAAATAAAAATCGCCTTATTATTTCTGCAATGGCTGAAAACAAAAACTGCCTGAGCGACGCTTAAAGGCATGTAAACTATAAAAAGCCGCCACATCGGTGCAGAAGTTTATGAAAACAGTAATGGGTACATCTAAGCTGCAGTTTCCATGCGAATCGTCGCGGCAACGCTAATGCAGAAAAACATTGAGAAACCGCCCATAGCAGCGCTGAATTTCCTTAAACATAAAGCCGCCACAGCGACGCTGTGACGGCCATAATAGAATCTATCTTATTAAACCAGCCCGGCAAATCCCATGAAGGCGAGGGCGAGAATACCCGCAGTAATAAGCGATATAGGCACTCCCTTCATCCCCTCCGGCACATTGGCCAGCTCAAGCTGCTCACGTATCCCGGCAAGAATCACCAGGGCAAGACCAAAACCTATCGCGGTTGCGCCTCCGTATACTACCCCCTCGACCAGATTGTAGTCCTTCTTGATGACAAGAATCGCTACTCCCAAAACCGCACAGTTCGTTGTTATCAGAGGAAGAAAAATACCGAGCGACTGGTATAGCGGCTGGCTGATCTTCTTCAGAATGATTTCCACCATCTGCACAAGCGCTGCAATAACCAGAATGAAGGTAATCGTCTGCATGAAGGTGATACCCAGAGGAATAAGGACATAAGTATGAATTAGGTACGTTGCCATCGTAGCAAGAACTATCACAAAGGTGACGGCACCCGCCATACCCATTGCCGTGCCAACCTTGTTCGATACTCCAAGGAACGGACATATTCCCAGGAACTGGGCAAGTACTACGTTGTTGACAAAAATTGCGGATATTATCAGTAAAATATATTCCATTTTTTATCCTCCCTATGCTTTGTTGATTCTGTTCACAATGGCAATCAGATATCCCAGGGCTATAAACGCTCCCGGCGCAAGAATAAAGACCAGTACGCCATCGCCTTGAATGAATTTGAATCCGGCAATGGACCCACTCCCAAGAATCTCGCGTATCGCCCCCAAAACACCGAGCGCCAGGGTAAATCCCAGACCCATCCCTGCGCCGTCAACAAACGATGACCAGACTGTATTCTTGCTGGCATACGCCTCGGCACGACCCAGCACAATACAGTTCACAACTATCAGCGGAATAAAAATCCCGAGTGTTTCATAGAGCGAAGGAACATAAGCCTGCATCACAAGGTCCACAATAGTAACGAAGGTGGCAATAACCACAATGAATGCAGGTATGCGAACCTTATCCGGAATGATATTTTTCAACAGCGCTATAAATACATTGGAACCGATAAGCACGAAGGTAGTAGCAAGTCCCATCCCCAGGCCGTTCAACGCCGAGGATGTGGTAGCAAGTGTAGGACATGTGCCCAGTACCAGCACCAGTATCGGGTTCTCCTTCAGGAAACCCTTTGTAAAGTTTTGCATCTGGTTCATTTCAGACCTCCTTTCTCAAATGTGTTATACGCCCGCTGAACTCCGTCACAGAAGGCTCTTGAACTGATTGTGGCAGCAGTAATGGCATCTACCGGACCGCCGTCCTTCTTGACTTTAAGGGCGAAGACAGACGGGTCCTTGCCTTTGAACTGGTCCTTGAACTCTGGCTTCTCCGGTGTACCGTCAGGAACCATATTGGTGCCCAGCCCCGGCGTCTCCTTGTGCTCGAGAATATTGATGTTATAAATAATACCGTCAGGAGTGAATCCGACCATGAACCCGATAAAACCGCTGTAACCGTTGTTGGTGTAAGATTTAACGGCATAACCGACAATCTCCTCACCGTTCTTCGCGGGATAGACCTCAAGTGAATCACCCTCGCCTGTCGGAAGCATGAACATCTCGTCGTTCGGGTTATTGGTGAATTCCGGAACTACCAGTCCTGATTGCATCCAGTTTCTTATTGAGAAGCGAAACTTCAATGGGCCCCTTGGTAAACTCGTAAGCGAATCCCAGCCCTGCCGATGCCACCACCGATATCAGTGTCAGCGAAAGCACCATGTTTCTAAGTGTCGACGGCATCTTAGCCATTCTTCACCTCCTTCCCGAACCTGTTCGGCTTAAAATACATGTTTAGCAACGGGACGAAGGCGTTCATTATCAGTATTGAGAAGGCAACACCCTCGGGATAGGCCCCCCAGGTCCGTATCAATACCGTGATGACTCCTATTCCTATTCCATAAATGATCATCCCCTTATGGGTCATTGGCGATGAGACATAATCCGTAGCCATATATATCGCCCCCAGCATTAAACCTCCCGTTAGCAGATGAAAGCCCGGATCGGCATGTTTTGTGGGATCTGCCAACCAGAGAATACCGGTAAAGAGAGCCACAGTTACCAATATTGACACCGGGATATGCCACGTAATGATCTTTCTCCAGATCATATATATGCCACCAATGATCAGAGCCGCAGCGGCAATTTCCCCCATAGAGCCGCCCATATACCCGTAAAAGAGCTGCATATGCGTCGGGACCTTCTCCATCAGCGCTGCCACCGTTTCGCCATTCTTGATACCCTCACCCATTATGCCAAGTGGGGTGGCTCCGGTAACGGCATCGAAATAACCAGTTTGAAAACCAGAGGGAACAGGCCAACTGGTCATCTGCACGGGGAAGGAGATCAGCAGGAATACCCTTCCCACCAGCGCCGGGTTAAACGGGTTGCTGCCCAACCCGCCAAATGTCATCTTGCCAATACCGATAGAGACAATTGCCCCGATTATTATAATTTGTACCGGCAGGTTCGAAGGCACGTTGAACGCCAGCAATATCCCGGTGACAACAGCTGAGCCGTCATTTACAGAGGGTTTTATCTTCAGGATATATTTCTGGATGATATATTCTACGGCGACACACGAGAGCACCGAGGTGAGTGTTACTATTATCGCCCCTATCCCAAAGAACCAGATTGACGAGGCCAGCGCCGGGAAAAGGGCTATTACCACTCCGTACATCAGCTTGCGCGTCGTCTCGGGACTCTGCTGATGCGGTGATGGGGAGACATTAAGGATGTTATTCATATCGCTTCTGTGCTATTTCGTAATTCGTTCGCGTGCCATGCGGATAACCGTTGATTTGCCCAGCCTGATGTAGTCAAGCAACGGCCTCTTCGACGGGCAGGTATACGCACATGCCCCGCACTCCATGCAGTCGGTGATCTTCTCCTTCTCTGCATTCTCCCACATGGACTTTTCAGACAGTACGGATATCAGCCACGGTTCAAGTCCCATGGCACATGCTGATGTACACTTGCCGCACCTGATGCAGGGCAGGACCTCCGCACGTCGCGAGACAGCGGCCGGGAAAAGAAGGATGCCCGAGGTACCCTTGGTGACAGGTACCTCTGTCATCGCCAGCGCCTTACCCATCATCGGGCCACCGTTGACCACCTTGCCAGTATCCTCTGGCATGCCTCCTGCAGCCTCTATCAGAGCTGTTACAGGCGTACCTATCCGCACCCGGAAATTACCGGGATTCTTAACATCCTTACCTGTCACTGTAACAATCCTTTCAATGAGCGGTTTGTTCTTCTGTACAGCCTCATAGACCGCAAAGGCAGTACCAACATTCTGGACCACAACACCTACATCAACAGGCAGGCCGCCAGAAGGAACCTCGCGCCCGGTGCATGCCTTGATCAGCTGCTTCTCACCGCCTTGCGGATACTTGACCTTCAAAGGCTGTATGGTGATGCCCTTGAAATCCTTTGCCAGTTCCGTCAGATGGCTTATGGCATCAGGCTTGTTGGCCTCAATGCCAACTACAACCTTCTCAACACCCAGGGCCTTCATTATGATTGCCGCTCCGGTCAGTACCTCGGCGCCTTTTTCCAACATTAGTCGGTGGTCTGAGGTGAGATATGGCTCGCACTCCACACCGTTGATGATGACCATGTCACACTTCTTTCCTGCAGGAACAGTCATCTTTATATGCGTCGGGAAGGTGGCACCTCCCAATCCAACGAGACCGCTCTGCTTACAACGCTCAATGATCTGCTCGCGGGTCATGGTGATCTCCTTCACCAGGACTTCACTGCGGTTAATGGTCTCAACCCATTCGTCGCCCTCAACATCAATCACTACCGCCGTCTGTTTGTAGCCCGTGGTGTCAACCAGGGTGTCTATCTTACTGACCTTGCCTGATACGGGTGAATGGATGTTGGCGGATACAAATCCTTTCGCCTGCGCGATGACCTGTCCGGCCTTCACTGCCGCTCCCTTCTCCACCGTTGGAGTTGCCGGAGCGCCGATATGCTGCGAGACGGGAACAGTCACCTGCGGAGGCAGGGGAAGGACAACTATCGGCTTCTCGGCCGTCAGCTTGTTCTCAGGCGGATGGATGCCACCTTTCGGGAATGTCTTGAACACTTTTATGGGAATTTATCAGGTTAGTCAATTGTCAGTTCGTTGCTGCTTCAGCAGGCTCAGCAGGCTTCTGCTCCTTCACCGGGAAACCGATCTCGAGGATGGCCCCTGTGGGACACTCAGTCACGCACTTGCGGCATAGCTTACACTTGAAGGAGTCGATAAAGGCGAGGTTGTCAACCATGGTGAT
>DCSU01000107.1:5058-6480 GCA_002325785.1 Bacteroidales bacterium UBA1458
CCCTTGTCCTTGTTGACGCATGAGACAAATATCTTGCGGTCTTTCTTGTTGCGTTTACGGAGTTCGATGATATTGCGCGGACAGGCCTTCACACAGGCGCCACAGGCCACACACTTGTCATCGATGATCACCGGTAGCTCAGTCACCGGATCCATATACATGGCATCGAACTTGCACGCCACAACACAGTCGCCGCACCCGAGACACCCGTACTGGCAACCAGTAGTGCCACCGTAAAGCGAATGGGCCACACGGCAGCTGACGGCTCCGTCATAATAGGATGTGCGTGCGGCGTTATCAGGAGTGCCGTTGCACCGTACCACGGCAACCTTCGGCTCCACGGCCAGGGGCTGACGATCGAGGATGAGCGCAACTTTACTCATGGTTTCGGCACCTCCGACAGGGCAGTTGAGCCCCTCGAAGGAGGTCGATTTCACTAAAACCTCGGCAAAAGCGCGGCAGCCGGTGTAACCGCATCCACCGCAGTTGGCACCAGGGAGCGCCTCTGTTACAAGGTCGATGCGCGGATCCTCAACCACTTTGAACTTCTGCGCCACGAAATAGAGTATCACTGCTGATAGCAGTCCAAGTGCACTCAGCATGATGATAGTCAGCAAAACAATGGAACTCATCTGTCAGACCTTTATTTTGAACTCAAACTTTTCTCCAATTTTATCTCTCAATATCCACACAGCCAGGTAATAAAGACCAATGGCGGCGAATGATGCCAAAGCCGATATTAATTCTCCTGCCCCTGCGGCTGTTGTTATAACAAATGCCGTAATAAGTACCAGGAAAGGGAGGAGATAGCCTATTGCCAGCGCCCGGAAGCCCTGCGATAACTGCATCACCACTGTTACGCGGTCGCCGGCCTTGATGGCGTCATTGCTTTTCACGATTATGATCCTGGTGTCTGATTTGCCGGCGGAGCAGACTGATTTTGCATGACATCCGGAGCAGGCTTCAGCTATGATAATCTCCACCTCGGCTGTTCCGTCACCCGGCACCCTTAAAACCATACCTTCGTGCTTGATTGTCTCTCCCTGCGGCATCAATAGATTCTTGAAAAGGCAATTTTAAGGAATTACCGGGAATTAATAAAGGACAATGGTCATTATTTTGGAGAGTCTGTAGGTCTGATGGTCTAAAGGTCTAAGGTCCAAAGGTCTTATGGAATGTTTTACCGTTTGTGTAGTTTGGACGAGGAGCCTTCAGAGCTTTTTCGGAAATAGAGAGCCATTTTAAAGCTGCGAAGGGGAGGGCTTCAGTAAGCATTACTGTCTGATCCCGACGCTGACGATAATGATAAGCTGTTGCAGAACGGGTTCAGCAGTTGGGAGAGTTGTAATGCGTGTGCAGCTGAAAAAATGGATCTCCCGAAAAAGATCTGTGGCTGCCTTTTTCTTTGTTTCGTTTCTTTTG
>DCSU01000107.1:6538-6902 GCA_002325785.1 Bacteroidales bacterium UBA1458
ACTCCGTGTGCGGGACTCCGCCTGCGTCGGAGCCTCAAACTGATGACTGCTAACTGATTTCGCTCCACGTGTACTTCTTCCCGAACAGCTTGCGGAGGGTCGACTTAAGCACCTGGTTCTCCGGACGGGACAGCTCGGGGTCATCGCCGAGGATCTCTTCGGCACGCGAACGGGCGAGGTTGAGTATCTGNNACCGCTCTGCTGCGTCCCCTCCAGATCACCCGGACCACGCATACGCAGATCGGTCTCCGCGATCTCAAAACCATCATTTGTTGCTATCATCGTATTGATACGCTCCGAGGCCTCCGTGGAACGCTTGTGCGATGTCATGAGTATGCAGTACGACTGGTCGGCGCCGCGGCCC
>DCSU01000035.1:0-1139 GCA_002325785.1 Bacteroidales bacterium UBA1458
TTATTTGCTCCGGATCCGGAGTGGCAGGGAGCGGGAATGAAACAATTAAACCAGCGGGCAACTGAGCTAAACAGTAAAAATTCAGATGTTCCCCGGAATTTTATATCTTTAGAGGACTATACCTTCCGGAGATGAAATTGGTTGCGTACGGATGAGCGAAAGGAATATTTACAAGGATGTGCTGTTCGGTGTTGCCGTTGGTGATGCCCTTGGGGTGCCGGTGGAGTTCCGGTCGCGGGAGGAGCTGAGCAAAGATCCAGTAACCGGCATGGGTGGCTACGGAACACATAACCAGCCTCCCGGGACCTGGTCAGACGACAGCTCGCTGACATTCTGCCTGGCTGAGGCGCTGACCGAAGGGTTTGACCTCAACGTCATCGGGCAGAACTTTGTCAGGTGGCACCGGAAAGGCTACTGGAGCGCCCACGGTAAGATATTCGACATAGGAGGCATCACCTGGCGGGCGCTCTCACGCATACACTCGGGGGTGGCGCCGGAGATGGCGGGCGACGACGGCGACTGGTCGAACGGCAACGGATCACTGATGAGGATACTGCCGCTGCTCTTTTATGTCGCCGGCAAACCGCCCGCGGAACGGTACCGACTCACACAGCAGGTATCAGGCCTGACCCACAGGCATGTGCGGTCAGTCATATCCTGCTTCATCTGCCTCGAGTTTGCCGGGTATATCATTAATGGGGCGGATAAGAACGAAGCCTACACCTCTCTTCGCAGTGCGACACCCGGCATGCTGGAGTCGTTCGGCATCAGCCCGGAAGAGATAAAACAGTTCGACAGAATACTGAGAAAGAATATATTCAACCTGCCCCCGGAGCAGATAGTCAGCGACGGCTTCGTGGTACATACGCTTGAAGCCGCCCTGTGGTGCGTCATGAAAACAAGCAGCTACAGCAAGGCAGTACTGAAAGCGGTCAATCTGGGCCGCGATACGGACACCACTGCTGCTGTTGCCGGTGGCCTTGCAGGGTTGCTTTACGGTTATGAGTCAATCCCGGAAGAATGGATCAGCCTCCTTGCCCGGAGGAGGGATATTGAAAACCTGGCGGCAAGACTGGAACTCAGGAATTGACCCACCCAAAGTCTGCAACAGGAATAATTGATCCTCCCGGGGACTGCAG
>DCSU01000035.1:1175-9941 GCA_002325785.1 Bacteroidales bacterium UBA1458
GCTGAAAACGGCTGTTGTTCCTGAGTGTTGTGAACATTTAAACCGGTTCTGTTTATACTTTTCATGTTTCACCAAATTTCTTACAGGATAAAGCGCTAGTTTTACCACATGATTATTGTTGCTCTGTCTGATACTCACGGCAATCACCGTTCGGTTGACGTACCACCTGGTGATATAATCATTCACTGCGGGGATATCACAAGAAAGAGCAACCTGTCTGAGGTCACTGATTTTGTTGAGTGGTTTGCCGGCTTAGACTTTAAGTATAAGATTCTTGTTGCAGGGAACCACGACAGGTTTATACGGAAAAAGAAGCCGGAATTTCTTGAATTGATCAGGAGTCATAAGATTGAATACCTGGAGAATGATGTAGTCAGGGTTAACGGACATTCAATTTTTGGTTCACCTTACACACTCAATTACGGATGTCTGGGAGCCTTTACCTATTCTGATCCCCCGGAAGCGGAAAGGATCTGGAGTTTGATTCCGCAGAATATTGACATACTGGTGACACATGCGCCTCCAAAAGGATTCAGGGATTTTTCCTCAACAGAAAACCAAAATGCAGGATGCGAGGTGCTGAGGGACAAAGTTTTATCGATCAAACCCCAGTACCATATTTTTGGTCATATCCATGAATCCTATGGGATTGATTCTCATGGAGATTCAGTTTTTGTCAACGTTTCATTATCAAACGGTTCAGGCGAGATTGTCAACAAGCCGGTTGTGCTTCAGTTATAAGCGGGCGAGATCTGCCCCGTTGTATCCCCGATTATTACCATTTTAATTAATCAGAATTTGATTATTGCCTTCGCATTGTTTTGTGGACAATTACAATTAACTTTATTAAAGAAATTGATACACATCCAGCGCTAAAAAGTCTATGACACTATAGCCCTGAACTACTCCCGTCATCTATGACATGATTAAAATCTCAGCCCTCCGGCCGCCCTGCATTGTAACTCCTATCAAAAAAGCGAATTTATAAAGTCAGCAATATTAATGGAAGCTCAAAAAAACATACTTGTGACAGGTGATTATGTAATTGATCACCACCTCCTGAAAGGAAACAAAAATGATGCTTTTGACAATGAGAGCATAGGAACAACATCCATCTCAACCTACGGAGGCGCGAGATTAACTTTTGATCTTACAACTGCCTTTGTCAGGAAGCTCATGAGTGAGCGTCCAAGACGGGAGCAAACCGTCACTATGAGGTGGCCTTATGCCGGCATGCCACGACTGACTTTAACAGGTGGCTCAGCACATGACTCCTGGCTCAGGTGGATGGTAACAAGTCAGCAAGAGAAAGGTGAGATAAAATCGTCATGCCAGCTTGGAGAGAAACTTGGGTTCGGCGGATTAAAAGGCAGGGATGCTGAGGAGTGGTTCAGAATGGACAAAAGGATCAGAAATATGAGGTTCCAGACAGTCGTAATCGATGAGGCTGACCTAGGTTTCAGGGACAGGCGTGCAGTATGGCCTGATTTTAAAGACACCGGCAAAATTATCCTTAAGACCTCATACCCTCTGTGTGAAGGTCTCCTCTGGGATGAGCTGATGAATTACCGGCATAAACTGATAACGATAGTTAAGCTGAACCATATCAAACACTATGAGGTAAAGGTCAGCAACGATATTTCCTGGGAACAGACAGCTCTCGATATTGTTTACGGTTTATCGAGCCACTCAACCCTGAGAAATCTGCTTCGGTCAGGAGAGCTTATTATAACCATTGGCTCTGCAGGTGCCATTCATGTCAAAACAAATGATGACCCTGCACTTAATGAATATACACTTATCTTCGATCCCGAATTCATGGAAAACGAATGGGAAGAGAGGAATTCAGCAGATAACCGGACCTCCATTGGACTGGGCAGCTCTTTTCTCGCCGGATTTACCTCAGCGCTGGTTGTCAAAAACAAATCTGTGACAGATAGCATCAAAGCCGGGCTAAATTCAATGACTGCAGCCATGCTCAAGGGTGTCTACCGTCTCGCAGAGGATTATACGTTTAAAACAGAAGATTTGTCTGATGCTCTTGACAAGACTTTCAGGAACCGGTATTACTCTTCTGCTTATGTACCCTCCCCTGCCTGGCAGCCCGGGTTCAATTACCTGCATAACCAGGAGTGGTCAATCCTTGAGAATAATTACGACAATAAAAGGCCCGGATATAAGCAAAAGCCGGATCTTTTCCCGCTGGCCTTCTCTCTGGCTGAGAAAGGCAAAAAAGAGCTTCACTATGCTCCCAGGCTGACACTTGGGAGGGTGACTGTATTTGACAGAAGCGAAATAGAGAATATCAGGAACATCAGAAAACAGGTTGATTTTTACGATCGTTTTGATGATGGCAAAAAGCCCTTGAACATTGCCGTATTCGGTCCTCCCGGGGCCGGAAAATCATTTATTGTGAAGGCCCTGGCCAACAGCATGTTCGATGGCAAAAAGACGAAGCCGTCATTCCTGACCTTTAACCTCTCGCAATTCAGGGAGGAGTCTGAATTGTCAGGTGCCTTCCACTCCGTACGCGATGAGGTACTTAGAGGAAAACTGCCGGTTGTGTTTTGGGACGAATTTGATTCCAACGATTACAAATGGCTTAAATGCCTTATCGCCCCAATGCAGGACGGCGAATTTCAGGAGGGTAAAGAGGTGCATCCGGTTGGTAAAACCATATTTGTATTTGCCGGGGGTGTTACATATACAATGAAGCACTTCACAGATAAAATGGAGGAACCTGACTATGCTGTAAAAAAAGGACCTGATTTCCAGAGCAGGATCAACTGTTCACTTAATGTGTTCGGACCCAACAGAAAACCGTTCTCCGACAATGATACTGGCAACTGGATGAAGGAGGGCGACCAGAACGATATTTGTTTCTCGATCAGGCGAGCCCTGTTCATCAGGTCACTACTCTCTTCCGATGATAAGCGTCTGGATATTGACCGGGAGCTTCTGCGGGCGTTGATTGAGGTCAGGACCTTCAGGAACGGCTCCAGGGGCCTCGAACGTCTTCTGAGAAACCTGGCCGTGCATAGCAGGGCAAAGATAGAGAGGTCAGATCTCCCGTCAAAGGAGAGCATCCAGATGAATCTTGACTATGATGATTTCATGGAGAAGCTGTCCGATGAATCAACTGTAAGGGACCTGGCCTTTGAAAAAATCGCCCTGTCAATACATAATTCATGGATGGAGAAAGGTGTGACGGAATCTGTCTTTCACAGACCTTATGAAGATCTCAGCTATGACCAGCGAATTGATAACATCAGCGCTGCCCGAAGGATAAAGGATGTCATAGAATCAACAGGGAAATTCACACTTATTTCAGTTGCCGGATTGAGATCACGGGTGCTGCAGGATGCCAGGAAAGAATTTACTGAATATATTAATGATAATGAGGCACTCGATAAGCTCGCCGAAATGGAGCATAACGGGTGGATGAGAGAGAGACAGGTAGCAAACTGGAAGCATGGAATCCGCAGCGACTATCACAAGCTGCATAACTGCATTGTTCCTTTCAATGAACTCGACAAGGGTATTGAAGACCGGCAGTCTCAGAAAGAGAAAAACAAGGATCGTGACACTGTCAGGAAATATGCGTCGATGCTTGAAGGCAGCGGTTATACCATTTCCTTCCTGAGGAATTAACTATAGCATGGTCGCACCAACTGATCAGCAATACAACGTTACTCTTCCAGCAGGGCCCGGTCCCGTGCCAAATACATTGCGAATCGGTGTGACAGGCCACCGTGAGGTGATAGTCTGAATCTTATAAATATGGGAATATGGAGAAAAACAAAAAGTCCCTACTGGACATAATATTCGGTTCGAAGAAGGATGAAGACGGGACATTAACCGGCAAAAAATGCATCCCCTGCGGCGCAATTAATGCCCGGGATGCAAAGTTCTGCTTTGCTTGCGGCAGTGCTTTTCCGGTAATTTATGATAGTTATGATGGTTTCATCAGTTATCGGAGGGAAAATGCCAGTGACCTTGCAAGCCTGCTTAAGGTTCAGCTCGAGAATAACTTTCACAAACGAATTTTCATCGATATTAAAGAACTCCAGGAAGGAAGATTTGATGAAGCATTGCTTAATCGTATTGAGGAAACTCCCAACTTCATCCTGATACTTAGTAAGTCGTCACTCGACAAATGCAAAGAAAAGTCAGACTGGCTGAAGCGTGAGATCATTCACGCCATTGATACAAGGCGAAATATTATTCCGGTATTAATGAAGGATTTTACCTTCCCCACAGATGATTTGTGGGAGCTCTTCCCGGAAAAAATGAGGCTATTGTCATCACTGAACGGAATCAACTATGACCATATTCACCAGGATTCAGATATCCGTAGGATAGCATCCTACATGAAGACGGAAAAAGAGGTTCCTCCTTTAAAAGTGGCACCCGTACCGGATAAACCTGAGCCACCTCCTCCGCGGGGGGGTGGAGCAACAAAACCCGTACCGGGGCAATCCGGATCAGGAAACCCGGGGAAACCTTCTACCGAGCCTGTTGGAACCGGGGCTTTTGGGACCGGGCAAACTTCTGGTATGCATACCACTACCGGGCAAATAAATACGGAATCACTGGTGTTTATGAGAAGAGGAGATAATCTCAATGTCGGAACCAGGAGTTCAAAGAATCGTTCTGTCTACTACGGTCCGGGTACTGTCCTGCAATATGCGGAGAAAGGGCAGGGGGAAACTTACCCCTGGTACAGGTTTGATGGAGTTGACGGAAAAGACTATTGGCTGGAGCGTTACAATCCCGTTTATAAAATAGATAATAGAACTTTTTTCAGGATCAATGAAACCGGACAGGTTGGATATCTGGCCGAGATTTTGGGCGAAAGGGACGAGCCATGGGGGTCTGTTGAGGTATTCAGGTTCGATGATGATATAGCAGGCCCCACAGAAGTAAGATTCGACCAGATCATTTCCATGACCTCAATTAACGGAACAATCTCCATAAAGAAGGAGTCGGGTATCGTCTCCGGAACTTTACAAAAACCGGGTAACTACAAGTCGGGCTTCAATCCGAAGGGACCATGCCTGGTCAGCTCCGATGCAGTAATCCCCCTGATCCGCACTAACAGGGAGAGTTCCATAACTGTAAGCCGGATCAGCGAAAGCGAAAAGCCCCCGTTAGTCCCTGTTTCAGTTTATGGCTCCAAAACGCAATTGCAGTTTCTTTTAAAAGGTAATTCTGCTGTCGGGCATTTTGATGATACTATCCCCGATATATATATTCAATTTAATGAGCATTCACTGGGGTGGATGCGTATATACATCCCGTCAATATTGCGGTTGGTGGTTGACCCGGATTTCAAAGAAGCCCCGGTGACTGTTGAAACATCTGCAGGAAGAGTATATAAAGGCATCTGCCATGATCCGTTCAACTTTTCAGGTTCGGTTATTTCATTCGCAAATGCAAAGAAACCGCTATCGCTTGAACCAATGGGCAGGGAATCAGTCAGGACAGTGACTGACGGCGAGCTGATTAAACCTGAACGGCAGGCTACATCAAATAATTCTGAGGTTAAGCCTGTCAGTTCAATTGTCTCCGGAGGAGCAATTGACAAAGACCACGAATGGATTATGAGAACCACCATCGGTCCGGGCCAGAGGTCAGATTTCGGGATGGTGTATGATGACAAAAAGGAAATCATCATTCTCCAGGGGGGATTTGGTCGAAGAAGTGAGGGCAATAACCACTCCACAAGCGGGATTTCTCAAAGGAGCCCGGAACAGGATGACACATGGGCCTGGGATGGGTCATCATGGAAATTATTAAACATCGGCTCATTGAGTTTAGTCGGCCACGCAATGGCTTATGACAGAAAAACAGGACAAAACATGATTCTCGGAGGCTGGACCGGGTCTCAACGAATTAAACATACATATGTCCTGTTGGATGATAAATGGATGCAGACAGATGCCGGAAATATATTTCAGGCAGGAGGTTTTCAGAATCATGCTTTAGCTTATGATGAAAAAAGAAAAACAGTTATTCTGTTTGGCGGCCTGACAATTACAATACCCGGAGGCCAAATGGCATTGAGTGATACATGGGAATGGACCAGTTCCGGCTGGAGTGAGCTACATGTAGATGGACCGGATCCTCGCTGGGGACACAAAATGGTATACGATCAGCGTATGGGAGTAATTGTTCTTTTTGGCGGCACTAATGGCACAACATACTTTGATGACACCTGGATCTGGGAAGGGCATACAGGAAGCTGGACTAAAGTGTCTTCAAGAGCTTATCCATCAGCTCGTTGCAATCACGGAATGGTTTATGATGCATTCAGTAGAAAGGTTTTAATATTTGGTGGTTTATCAGCCGGAAAACTTCCATTAAATGACCTGTGGGAGTGGAATGGGGCCGAGTGGGTTCTTCTAATGAATCTGGCTCCTCCCAAGCCCCGCTATAATCACGGCTTTGCCTATGATGCTAAAAGAAAGAAATCTATTCTTTATGGCGGCACTGATGGCAATGATTTTTTCCGCGATACATGGGAATTAGTAGTCTAAGATCTCTCCTTCCAGGTATTTGAGACAATTATCCGTCAGTCAGATTGAGGGAAGGCTGTTTCACCAGGTGTGGTACCGCTTCATCATTAAGCGGCAGAGTGCTCCAAGCACACTGCAAACGAGGGTGATGATCACGCTTCCCAGGTATGGAAGAAGCCCTCGGGCGGAGAGCATCTCCGATCAACTTAAAGCGCTGGTCTTTGTCAGAAGAAGCAGGCCAATGCCAACAACAGGCATCAATACCAGCACGAAAATGATTGCATACAGCCAAAAAAACCGTTTGTCTCCTCCGGCAAGGAACTTTGGCACGAGCCAGGAGTAAAACAGGTAGAAACTCCCCAGCATCCAGATTGATAATACCAGGGTAGAAAGTACTACATACGATGATTGTCTCCCTGGAAACTCATCTGAACTGAAAAACCAGGCCACAAATATTGCTACCACCCATACCGGGATATGGAACAGCACCAGGGATCTCTTTTTGTTCACGACTTTATGATTTTGGTAATAATTCACCAGGCGCCAGTCGACGTCTTTATTATCAAAGCTAAACCAAATTTAGCTGCGGAAGAAACTATTTTATCTCTTAATAATTTTCATGAACTGAAAATTTATCTAATATTGGAACCTGATCTTAATTCTTGTCGGAATATTCCAAGGGGGCCTAAATGACAGACACAAATCGCGTCGGATTTGACAATGAAAAATATCTCAGGGAGCAGACTGTTGCTATCCTTGAGAGAGTAGGACGTTTCAACAACAAACTGTACCTGGAGTTTGGCGGCAAGCTGCTTTACGATCTTCATGCGGCGAGGGTTCTGCCCGGGTTCGACCCTAATGTCAAGATGCGCCTCCTGCAGATGCTGAAGGACAAGATCGATGTCATCCTCTGCATCCATGCCGGGGATATCGAGAGGAAAAAGGTCAGGGCCGACTTCGGCATAACTTATGATGTTGATGCCCTGAAGACCATAGATGATTTCAGGGAGTGGGGGATTGAGGTGACAGCCGTAGTTATCACCCGCTACACGAACCAGTCGCCCGCTAAGGCTTTCAAGAACAAGCTGGAGCACCGGGGTGTCAAGGTCTACCTCCATTATCCCACGAAAGGCTATCCCATTGATGTTGACCAGATAGTGAGCGACGAGGGCTACGGTGCCAATACATATATCAAGACCACCAACCCGATTGTGATTGTGACCGGACCAGGTCCGGGCAGCGGGAAACTTGCCACCTGTCTTTGTAATTTATATCATGAATACAGGAGGGGTGTCAAGGCCGGCTATGCGAAGTTTGAGACTTTTCCGATATGGGATCTCCCCATAGACCACAAGGTGAACATCGCTTACGAAGCCGCCACTGTAGACCTGAAGGATGAGGTACTGATCGACGAGGACCATTTTAAGGCATACGGGGTAAAGATTGTGAATTACAATCGCGACATTGAGGCTTTTCACCTGCTGAAGAGGATCCTTGAAAAGATCACTGGAGGTGGTGAGTCGATGTACCAGTCGCCCACCGACATGGGTGTCAACCGCGCCAGCTCTGGCATAGTCAATGATGACGTCATACAGGAGGCAGCACACCAGGAGATCATCCGCCGCTATTTCAGGTGTGCCGTGGAGTATGCCCTTGGCCTGGCTGACAAGGAGACCCTTGACCAGGCGCTGATGGTTATGGGGAAGATCCACGCCAGGGGTGAAGACCGCAGGGTTGTTCTGCCTGCCAGGAAAGCGTCAAAAGAGGCGGAGAAGAGCGGCAAGGGTAACGCCGGGTTCTTTTGCGGGGCGGCCATAGAGTTGCATGACGGGACGATCATCAGCGGGAAGAACTCACCGCTGATGCATGCCGCGGCCAGCCTCGTGCTGAATGCATCCAAATACCTGGCCGGGCTGCCCGACAGCCTGCTGCTGCTTCCAAAGAACCTTATTGATTCCGTCACCTGGCTAAAGAAGGATATCCTCAACGGGAAAGAGGTCAGCCTCGATGTGGAGGAGATGCTTATACTGCTTGCTATAAGCGCGTTATCTAATCCTGCAGCCCAGGCTGCGCTGGAGAAGCTGAAGCTGCTTCGCAACTGCGAGGTGCATCTCACACACATACCCACTCCGGGTGATGAGGCCGGATTGCGGAAGCTGAACGTCAACCTGACGTGTGATCCGGAGTATTCCAGTAAAAGCTTATTTGTAAGCTGAACTACGTTCTGGCAATAGGCAGTAGGCAGTAG
>DCSU01000035.1:10014-16216 GCA_002325785.1 Bacteroidales bacterium UBA1458
TATAGCATTAAGAATTGCAGAAGACAGACCAGTCACAAGAGGTTCGTCGTAGACGATTAAGAATTGTAACGGGTCCGCGTCACCTCTTCGGTACCCCCACATAATACAGGTCAAACCCACCCTTTCCCCCCGGCCGGTTGGAGGAGAAGACCATCAGGTCATTGACATATGAATCCTCTGTCGACACAACCACAGGCCGGTATTCATCATACTCAGTGTTTATTTCCCCGCCGAGGTTGACGGGTGCCGACCATTCCTGGCCATTATAAACGGAATACCACAGGTCAAACCCGCCAAACCCTCCCTCGCGGTCCGAGGCAAAAACCATCGTATTGCCGTCGATATACGGACATTTGNNAACTGCTGCTCAGAACAGATGACCTTGTGACGGTTACAGCAGCCGATGCACTTATCAGCTTGCCCTCCTCACCGGTGGCACGGTAGATATCGAACGAGCCATCACGGTCCGACATGAAATATACCGCCTCCCTGTTCATCGCAGCGCCACTGTGGATTGACAGGTACCCTTCGTCATAATCCGTGTTGAGCGGGCTCACGGGGAACGGGTCGCCGTCAGGATCAAATACCTCCTCACCGATTATGTAGTTGCAGCAGAAGATATCGAGGCTACCGTCCGGGTCACTCGTGTAAAAAAAGCGCCTGTCCTCGCCATCTTTCATCCAGTAAGCGAAGTAGGGGAAATCGCTTGTTAGATATGGCCCGAACTGGTTACTGTTATTGTTTACAGCTTCAAGCAGTCCGTATTTCCTGGTAGCGGTTTGCATCTCGAAATTCCCGTCGATCAGATCGAATATGATATGCCCGTTATAGGAGATGAAATCGAAATCGTTCCCGTATGAATTCCTGTTAGTCGAGAAGATCAAACTGAAAAATCTCTCAGTCCAGGAGATCTGCAAATCGGAATTATAATCGTCATAGATCGAGTTGACCGATGAGAAATTCACCGGAACAGGAGGTATGATGCCCTTGTCATAATTAAGCCGGTTACCGCTGCATGAGGTGAACAGAAGTGCTATTATCAAAAAATAGAGTAGCCTTTTCATTGCCTGGGAGCTTTAAGGTTCATGACGAATCCGACATTTACATTAGCGTGGTTCATTGGCATGAAGAAGTAGCCGTCAGGGCCTGTTTCATCTATGAATCCGGATGACATACCATTCACACTGCCGTTCAGTGACACCCCGTATCGCTCATTCAGCCAGTAGTTTATCTTCAATCCCATGTTTGCAACAGGGCCTCCGCCAGCATTCCTGTCAACGCTGTTTATCACGCCAAACTCCGAGTTGTTCACAAGAAGGTTTGGGTGCACGGCGACGGCGTATCCAAGGTGGAAAAGCAACATTACCTCGGTATGGTTGAACTCAGGGATTTTGAGCGTGAAGCCGACGAGGGCTTTAATTATCTGGTAGTTGCCCGCGGAGACCTCGTTGGTTCCGTAGCCGCCCAGGGTCCTGTCATACTCAGCCTGGTATGTCTTCTCATTGAAGAATAAACTTGCATAGCTAACGGAAGAGGAGAAACCGAATATTTTGCCGTAATAAAGGTATTCCGCCTCGAGGTTCGGGCCAGGGGAAGAAAATCCGGCATCATAAGTGAAGACTTTAACCGCGAACTCGTCAAGCGGTATTGAGACGCCGGTACTGACGCCAAAGACGCTCTTCCTGGCTGTCTGCTGAGGCAGTGCCGTGACGGCGGCCAGCACGGCCATCAGGAGAACGAGGGTGAGTTTTTTCATTTCAGAATAGATTAACTGGTAAGGTATAGAGGTCAAATCCCTGTAATGCCGCAAAAAATGGGCCAATGTGGCTTTCGGGCAGGGTAATCATTCATCGCAGGGGCGAAATCCATGCGGGCCCTTACAGTATAAGGGACTTAATCGACCGCCTCTTCATTGGACAGATCTTGCTGATTCCGGTTGATGTCCTGGCTCACCCTCCCAATCCTGCCGGGGCAGGTACAGGACTGACCCGGGCCGGTACCGGGAGATCGCTCACCGGCGACTGTGGGGGGCCAGAAGGTGACGGTTACGGGCTACAAGTCGATAGAAGAAATCGCGGATGACAGCGGGTATAATCACCAGTAAGCCCGGGATTTTCCATCCGCCACCAAGGTCCCTGAGGATGCCCAGAACAGCCGAGGAACGCAGGTAATGCTGCCCGTATTTCTCATAGACAACAGTATCAAATTCATTCTCCGGCAGTCCGGCTTTATGCAACATCTCCCTGCCTTCCTCAGACTGCAGCGGCACGAAACGGAACAGGTTCTTACTGTCGCGCTTCTTAATGAAACGCACCTGGCTGTTACAGAGATTGCAGTCGCTGTCATATAGTACCGTACCACTCATATTATCCTAACAGAGAACTGCAACAATTGTTTTCAGGCGGCGTCATGTTGATTGACCCTTCCCCTGATGGTAGGATTTAGCAATTCAATTTTCAAAAACCATTCCCTGGTTCCGAAAAGAGATCAGTGGAGGCAGGTAAGTCAGTTAAAATAGTTTCTGCTTAGCCATGCCTTGAAGAGAGGATCGAGGAACTGAGGCTTCCCCTCAACCATATCAATTATCTCCCTGGATACCAGAGCACTCCGGATCCGAATAATATTGCCGGGGGTTCCCAGGCCGTATTGTATGACCGTATCCTGGGAGCTGAACTGCTGCACCCCGCTCAACATGGCGTTCAGGTAATTTACCTGTGTGTTGCTCAGGCTGTCAGTAAGGTTCTGGAACAGCATACTCATCTGCATCACCAGGTCGTCGAAGGCCATCTGAATGATCTCACCGGTGCATATACTTTCGGTCCTGAACCACGACTGCCTGGCAAGTTGCTGAACATAATACGGATGGCAGTCGGTCAGTTCTGTGATCAGCCGCGCCTCCTCCGCTCCGATCTTCTTCCCTGTGGCGGAGAAACGTTTACGCAGGAACGGGATCCAATCTTCGGCCCTGATTTTTTCAAGGAAGACTATATCTCCAAACTTGTAGAAAGGCATTGAGGGAGAAGCAAAGACCTCCATCATCATATGCCTTTTGCTGCCGTAAAGGCAGTATGAAACCATGGTATGTCTCTGCCAGTGAGCCCTCAGCTTTTTCTGGAAGTCAAGGGGTTTCTCAAACCCGGATATATTCTGAAACTCGTCAATGCAGACGACGAATTTTCTTCCGCGTTCCGTTCCGATCTTTTCCGGCAGGTTTATGATATCGTCGGGGTACTTTGCAACCTCCTTCCAATCCATTGACAGCCTGAAATCGGTACCCGGACCCGGGCTGAATGAGATATTCGGAACGAACCGCCCAAGGAATCTGCCGGCACTGTCGATCAGCTCCCTGGCTTTGCTGAATGAGCTCCTAAGTATGGCGGCAGCATAATACTCATAGAACTGTTCCTCTGTCCTGACATTGTTAAGGTCGATCTGGCTAAAGCGAATCTCCTTACTCATTCTGCGGGTTGATCTGACCGCATGCTCCACAAGAGATGATTTGCCCCATCGCCGTGGCGAGATGAGTATTGTATTGACTGAGGAGCTGAAATTCCTGACCAGCCTTGCAGACTCTTCATCCCTGTCGGTGAAGTTCTCCGCCGAAGCGATCCTGCCAAACACAAAAGGTGCTTCCATTTTTTTCTTCAAATTTATAAACTGTTTTGCAATATACCATATTGTTCTATACTTTTATATATATCACATAAATATATATTACATTTTTGTATACTGCAATTGCTTATCTGGTTTGCCGTCGGTTAGAGTTGAGAACTGACATCAGGCGATAGCGAAGAAAGTCGGGTATCTTTGGAAAAATGTGAAATATTTTTTCACTATCTTAATCCGCTGAAAAGGACTTAAGTTACATGACTGATATTCAGACACTTTACCAGGAGGCTATTAAGTTTGCAGCTGAGAAACACGGGCACCAGAAGGTTAAAGGCTCAGAGAACCCCTATGTAGTACATCTCAGCAACGTGGCTATGGAGCTCTTCGCCGCCGCCTCCCACACCCCCGGTTTTGACCTGGAATTTGCAATCCAGACAGCTCTGCTGCATGACACCATTGAGGATACGGCTACAACCAAAGCCGAGCTTGAGAAGGTGTTCGGTAATGATATTGCTGAAGCTGTTTGGGCACTGACCAAGGATCCCAAGCTTTTGAAGGACTACAGGCTGACCGACAGCCTGGCAAAGATAAGTCAGTGCAGGAAAGAGGTCTGGGCGGTCAAACTGGCAGACAGGATCACCAACCTGCAGAAGCCGCCTAAAAACTGGAGCAAGAGTCACATCACAGAATTCTATTATGACTCAATCCAGGTACTTGAGGCTCTTAAGGGTGGCAACGAATTCCTGGAGAAGAGGCTGCAGACCAAAATTGAGGAGTATAAGGGCTATTGCGGCATCTGAAATTCCCGAAAGGCGATAATGACTGATGTATTCCCCCGGCTTTCTGCTGCTCAAGTCACAGATAAAGTACTTCGTCCGGTTACCCTGATATTAATATTACTGCTCACTGCATCCCGACTGAGCGCTCAGACCGTTGAGGTCACCGTCACGGGCATCAGATCAGAGAAGGGACAGATTGCCATAGGCGTCTTTATTGATGAAGAGAGTTTCCGACAGGAAGAGGCGTTCCTCGAACCGAGGTTCTCCAAGGAAAACCTCACTGACGGCATCGTGACCTTCAACCTGACTCTTGAACCGGGAGTATACGGCCTGTCAGTTCTTGATGACGAGAACAGTGACGGGCAGATGGAGTACCGCATGCTGGGCCTGCCGAAGGAGGGATTCGGGTTTTCCGGTTATTACCATACCGGAATTACCAGGCCAAAGTTTGATGACTTCAGGTTTACTGTTGTTCAGGGACAGGAGATGAAGATCACCGTCAGGATGAAGTATTTCTGATTTGCGATTAAGATTTGCGGATTGTCTTTTAACCGAAGCGAATCAAGTTTGAATCCGACAACTTTAGCGGACAATTACACAAAATTGTTACGCCATCATGTAACATTTTTGTTTGAAACAAATTTGTTATTTCGTCTAGCGCAAACATTTGCCTCACGGGTTTGTTTAATAGTGAGAAAACAAAACTTTCCCTAAAATGAGATATAGTAGAAAGCTTTTAATAACAATAACAGCGTTGCTGATAATTCAATCGTTAACAACCATGGCCTTTGCAGAGACAGAAAAACAGAAATACAGAGTCGTCAGCTCCGAAAAGGAGTTCGAGATAAGGTTTTACCCTTCCGCCATTCTTGCGACGGTATACTCTGATGCCAGGAACTATAAGGAACTTTCGACTCCGGGATTCAGGAAGCTGGCCGGATATATTTTTGGCGGCAATGAAACTGACACAAAGATTTCCATGACATCTCCGGTCCACATGGATATGAACAGCGCCTCCATGAGTTTCGTGATGCCATCATCGTTCAGTGAGGAGAACCTTCCTAAACCTGATGATCCCGGGGTAAAGATTGAGCGCACGGATGATGTATATGTAGCTGCAATCCGTTTTGGAGGTTATGCCTCCGACAAGGATATCAGTAACTACTCTGAGAAGCTGAAGACGATGCTTGAAGAGAAGGGAATCAGTTGGTACGGCAACTTCAGGTATCTCGGATACAATCCGCCTTTCCAGCCTTTCGGCAGGAAGAACGAGATCATAGTGAATGTTGAATGGAAGGAATAAAGAGTCGAAAGTCTGTAAAGTCCTTAAAGTATGGGGGTTTGGCGATTTGCGATTTGCGAATATATATTAATCGACAATCAAAAATCTGAAATCGAAAATTCCTCCTTTACTGCGGACTGGAGACTGGAGACCGTGAAATGATAAGTAATTGATAATATGGATAACAGAGGTAACTGGCAAAAAAATAATCTTGACATATCGTCGTCGCCTTACCTGAGGCAGCATGCCGGCAACCCGATATGGTGGCAGGAATGGAACAGCGAGACCCTCGCTTATGCCGCCAAAGAGAACAAGCCGCTGTTTGTCTCGGTGGGATACGCCACGTGCCACTGGTGCCATGTGATGGCNNATGGCTGCCGAAGCCTTCTCTGACCCGGAGACGGCGAAGTACCTCAATGATCATTTTGTTAGCATCAAGATAGACCGTGAGCAGAGGCCTGACATCGACCAGTACATGATGAACTTCATCCAGGCCCAGACCGGCAGCGGCGGTTGGCCGCTGAACGTCTTC
>DCSU01000035.1:16332-17586 GCA_002325785.1 Bacteroidales bacterium UBA1458
TGGCAGACGCAGAGCGACTGACCGAAAGTCTGGGCGAGTATTTCGACCGTGAGTCCGGCGGGTTCGGCACAGGCCAGAAGTTTCCACCGCACTCCTCCCTCCTCTTCATGTTATACCACATGGCGGTCAATGGTGAAGGAAAGACGTCGGAGATGGCCTCCGACGAGGGCTGGGCAGACGGTTTAAAAAGCGAGACTGGAAACAACAGGATAGCCGGATCTGACACCGAGGCCGGAAAGGTCAGTGAAATGGTCACCACAACGCTTGATGCGATGATGATGCGGGGACTGAATGACCACCTGCAGGGAGGAATTTATCGCTATTGCGTCGACCGCGAATGGACCATACCCCATTTCGAGAAGATGCTCTATGACCAGGCTCTGGCGCTGTGGAGCTACTCGCTGGCGCACAGGGTCACGGGGAAAGGGCGCTACCGGAGGATGGCGGAAAAGATTGTCAAGAGCCTCAACGAGACCTTCCTGCATGACGGGATGTTTGTCTCGGCCTTCAATGCCGACACGGACCATAAGGAGGGAGCCACCTACCTCTGGAGTATGGAGGAAATTGCAGCGCTGCTGACGCCGGAGGAGTTTTCCCGGTTCCGCGAGGTCTACGATATAAGCAGTGAGGGCAATTTCGAGGGTCTCAACCACNNTTATCAGGAGGAACTATGACAATATTGATGCTATTGAGGAAAAACTACTGGCGGCCAGGCTGAAGCGAAGCCAGCCCTCACGCGATGACAAGATTCTGAGCGGACTCAATGCACTGACCGCCGTGGCGCTGATACAGGCGGGCAGGCATCTCGGCCGGCCTGACATGGAGGCCGGAGCAGTGACTCTTGTATGGAGGCTCCTTGAAACATTCTGGGACGGATCGTCGCTGGCCCATTCCAGCTTTGACGGGGTGCTGCAGCGACAGAGCTTCCTCTCCGATGCAGGTGCCATGCTGCTTGCGATCAGTATGCTTTACGAAACGGATGAATCTTGGGGAGAGACAATGGCCTCAATGGCGGAGTATGTAAGTTCATTCCGCGAAGAAGGTAAGTGGGTTGAATCTGATGCCGATGACTTCATGAAGATTTATGCCTCATGGTTTGACCACCCGGTGCCCTCGGCGGTGAGCCTGGCGGAGATGGCGCTGACGCGTGTGGCGCTAATCACCGGAGGAGATGTGACCCCGGCGGTCTTCCGCAGGACTTACCAATCGGATTTCTACAACATCAACGTCCTGCTAAGCGAGGATCTGTTCCAA
>DCSU01000094.1:0-481 GCA_002325785.1 Bacteroidales bacterium UBA1458
GAAAGAACTTTCTCGGTCGGCAGTAACGTCGGTGCCCTCTACGGTAATGCAATCAAAGCCTCGATCCTGTTCTGGGGCGGTACAGAGACTGAAGCCAATACCTATGTCGCCAGGCCGGATGTAAATTATGCCACTGCACCTGGAACTTTCAGAGAAAAAATCGGAACCCAGGCCTGGATTGCATTCTATACCCGTGGACTTGAGGGATATACAATGTGGAGACGTATGGATTATCCTATCTTCAACATTGCATCGCTTATCACCTCCTATGACGAGATCCCGATCAGATTCCCTTATCCGGTAAGTGAACAGACACTGAATAAGNNGAACAGACACTGAACAAGGCAAGCTATACGGCTGCCGCTTCAGCTATCGGCGGAGACCTGATATCAACACCGGTCTTCTGGGATATAGACTGATCACTATTACTATCGGGTCGGATTTTTGATGACCTTACTGAAAGGAGGCTGTCTGTTCGCAG
>DCSU01000094.1:537-1811 GCA_002325785.1 Bacteroidales bacterium UBA1458
CGGAATCTCCGGGGAATAGTGAGCTCAGAAATAAGGGTTATATATAACAGGCTTAATAACTTTAATGGGACCTCCTTTTTCCAAAATGTGATTCCATTTTTTTTGTGGTTAATCATGGCGTCTGCTTATGCCCAGCAGACCTTTAACATTGCAGATCCACGATACGGATCTGATCCGCTGCTGGTCAACGGAAGGTATTACAGTTTCTTTCCGCCTCCCAGAACTGATGGTAACCAGTACCTTGCAGATCCTCAATTCGAAAAGGGATCATTGACCATCCGCAAGGAAACATTCTCAGACCTGATGCTGAATTATGACATTTACAACCAGCATCTATTACTGGCGTTCCGCAATAATGCAGGTGCTGATAACCTGATAATAATATCAGATGCATGGCTTGAGAAGTTCAGTTTCAGGGAAAAGGATTTTGAGATGGTATCCTTTCAGGACACAGTTAAGCGCATTATACAGGTAATAGGGTCAGGACCTGACAGGATAGGATATATATGGAAAAAGAATCTTGAACCTGACAGTTTTCACGGTGCTCGTTACTATTCATTTTCCCTTCCGAAAAAGGAGATGCTCTATCTTTCCGGGGATCAGATGATCCGATTCAGGAACAACAGGACTTTCTATGCTGCTCTGGATGACGGGAAACGAAAGGCTGTCAGGGAATATCTTGAAAGACACAGGATCAATGTCAGGAAAGCTGCCGACCGGACTATGGCTGATTTAATGGACTTTTGCAATTCCACGGGTACAAAGTGAAGGCAAGGTTAGCGTTAATATTGACAATTATGTTTGTCTTCCTTCTGCAGGTCAAGGCCCAGGAAAAGGTTATGGACTGTCATCTGAAAAACATCTCATTTCCGGAATTTTCCGAAGCTGTATTTAATCAGACAGGGGTAAGAATCTATTACCGTTCTGAATGGATAAGCAAACTTAAAATAACTCTGGATGCTGACAGTATTACTGCAGGGGAAGCTCTTACCAGGGTTCTGAAAGGTACTGGTCTGTTGATGTCATACCGTGACGGAGATCTGGTTGTACTGCCCGGAGTTAAACTGCTTGCCGGGCTTCCTTCCTATGCTCAGGTTGCCACTGCGGAGGTGATGTCAGGCAAAAAGGAAGAGGCTATAACTGAGACCGAAGCGCGTTACATCACAGGCCGGAGACCGGGGGTGACGCAGAGAGTAACCATAGGCCGGCCCGGTGACAACAGGGGTAATAGCATGGTGAAAGCGCTCGGGAGGGTCATTGACGAGGAGACGGGC
>DCSU01000094.1:1853-12737 GCA_002325785.1 Bacteroidales bacterium UBA1458
GTTCACATCGAGTTCCTTGGGTATGAAAGAAAGAAATACCTGTTCGAGGTTTTTTCTGATGACAGTTTTGTCCTCAGGATCAGGAAAACAGCTGTTGAATTAAAGGAGATAGTTGTAAGCGGCGAACGTCATACAAGTATACGTGCGAAAGAACCGGGGTTTGATCAGGTTTCAATGAAATCGATCAAAACATTGCCCATGATGATGGGTGAACGTGATATCCTGAAGATCTCGGCTACTCTTCCCGGGATAGTCACCGTTGGCGAAGGGACTGCCGGCATCAACGTACGCGGCAGCAGTACCGACCAGAATGGGTTTTATCTTAATAAAATACCTGTATACAATACGTTCCATTTGTTTGGCTTCTTCCCGGCTTTTAATTCTGACATAATAAGGGACCTGTCGATTTACAAGGGATATATTCCTGCCAGGTACGGTGGAAGGCTTGCTTCGGTCTTCAATGTTACATCCCGCCAGGGCAACAGGAAGCAATTCACAGTTCACGGAGGGGTCAGTCCAATTACTGCCAACCTGGTCTTTGAAGGCCCACTGAAGAAGGATACCAGCTCTTTCCTGTTCAGTGCACGCTCATCTTATTCGGACTGGATCCTGTCAAGGATAAAGGATCCGACGATCAGCGGGAGCAGTGCCCGGTTCAATGACTTTTCGGGTGGTGTGAACTGGGATATACGGAAGTCCCAGCTGTCACTCTTCCTTTATCGCAGCTATGACCATTTCAGCCTCTCTGACATAAACAGCTATGACTATTATAACAACGGTGCATCATTCATAGTCGGACATAACTACACAAACTCTCTCCGTGGTGAGTTCACAGTGGTAGGTTCGCAATACGGTTTTTCAACCATTGACAGGCAACAACCCCCGTCAGCTTACCGGCATGCCTATAAAATGGGCCATTATGAAACACGTGTCGACTTCAGACATTTGCTGAATGAGAAAAACAATCTCGAATACGGGGCCGAGATCATATACTACCTGCTTGACAGGGGGACAGTATTACCGTACGGTGAGACTTCAATGAGGAGCCAGGTGGAACTTGGAGTTGACAGAGGTATCGAAAGCGCTCTTTTCATTACTGATTCATACGATATCACACGCAGAATAAATCTGAATGTCGGAGTCAGGTATATGCTCTATAATCCTGTTGGCCCCGTGACAACCTATAAGTATACTGATGGAGCGCCGCGGGATCCGAGATATATCGAAGACACCCTTACATTCGGGAAGAACAGTATCATCAGGTGGTATCATGAACCTGAAATACGGGCCTCATTGAGTTTTGAAACCGACAAGGATGGCTCTGTCAAGCTGGCATTCAACCAGATGCATCAGAATCTATTCATGCTGAACACCATAACCACTGTGGCTCCTAATACTCAGTGGAAGCTTGCCGATTATCATCTTCTTCCTTCCAACAGCAACCTGGTGTCCATCGGGCTGTTCCGCGCTCTTCCGAAAAACGGACTGGAGTTCTCGGCAGAAACCTTCCTGAAACTGACCCGCAATTACTCTGAATTCAGGGACGGGGCTGACTTTCTAAGCAATGACCCTGTTGAGAGCTCAGTCCTGCAGGGAGATCATAAAGCATACGGCATCGAGCTTTATATAAAGCGCAGCAGACGAAATCTTGAAGGCTGGATTTCATACACCTGGTCAAGGTCATTCATCCATGTGGATGGCGACCAATCATGGTACAGAATAAATAACGGGGAGGCATATCCTTCCAATTTCGATGTACCTCATTCTCTCACGGCTGTTCTAAACTATTATTTTACCCGACGTCTATTCCTCTCTTCAATTCTGACCTACCAGACCGGTAAGCCGGTCACCTACCCTGAGTCAGTATATTATTCAGGGGGTTCACCTTATCTCGATTATTCAAAACGAAATTATTACCGAATCCCGGAGTATTTCCGTGCAGATTTTTCCCTGACCGTCGAGGGGGATCTCAGGAAGAATAAATTCCTGCATAACTCGTTCGTCTTTAACCTGTACAATGCCACCGGACGGAACAATCCCTACTCAGTTTATTACAGGTCAGAGAACGGGAGCATCAGAAGCTATAGTTATTCCGTCATAGGGGTGCCTGTCTTCACGGCTACATGGGTTTTTAAGCTTGGGAACTATGTGTCGGATTAGCATCATAAAATTAGTTCTGTTATCCGGGCTTTGCATCACGTCGTGCATCACGCCCTATCAGCCTGACATCCCCGCTGAGGCAGTAAATAAGTACGTGGTTTTTGGTTTGGTAACTGATAACAATGAATATCAAACGGTTTCAATTTCCATGGCTTCCCCGGTCAGCGATCCGCAATATATACCTGTCTCAGGTTGTGCAGTGCGTATTTCGGATGACAAAAGAAACCAGTTCACAATGCAGGAATCTCCATCAGAACCGGGTGTTTACAGGGTTCATATTGACAACCAGTATCTTACTCCGGGGAAATCTTTCAAGATCGATATTATTACCCCTGACGGTTCAGCGATAGAATCTGATTTTGACCGGATGCCAATCTGCCCGGAAGTCGGAGAGGTCTATTATGAAATTGAAGAGATAATTTCAGAACTAACCGGAGAGACAGACAGAGGGATCAGATTTTACACGGACCTTGATGCCGGAGATATTCAAAGCCGTTTTTTCAAGTGGGATGTAACGGAGACATGGGAATACCAGGTGGATTATCCCAGGGAGTGGTATTATGACGGAACGGTACATCATATCTTTCCTCCTGATTATTCCAGAAAAGTATGCTGGTCAACGGCAGGTATAAAGGAAATTTATACGCTGTCAACATCAAATCTCGATGCGAACAGATACACGAGATTCCCTCTTAACTTTGTCAGCAGCAAGACCTCCAGGCTGATTTACGGATACAGCCTGCTGATAGATCAGTCGGCCCTCAGTGAAGAGGCATACTCCTACTGGGATCAGATGCGGATAAACAGTACCGGACTGGGAGGCCTGTATGAAAAGCAGCCCCTCTCAATCGCCGGCAATCTCCATAACACGGAAGATCCTGACGTTGAAGTGCTCGGTTTCTTCGGTGCATCATCAGTTAAATCAAAGCGAATCTTTGTCAGCAATGTCCATGGCCTGGTGATTGAATTTGTCGGATATTGCACGCCGGTACCACTCAAATACGGTTTTTCCGAGCTCTCGCCATTCGATTACCCTGCATGGCTCATGGGTGACGAAGACACCTATTATAAGATACTATTAAGCAACGACTGCGTTGATTGTCTCTATTACGGAGGAACAAATATCAAACCTGATTTCTGGCCTTACTGAAATGAATAAGTGTATCCTCCTGACATTATTGCTTATAATGTTACCCGCCCGTTCAGAATTGCACGGCAGGCAGACCGGAACTTCTGTCCCCGGGGAGAGAGTAGTGTTGTTCTCTGACCGTAATCTGTACATCGCAGGTGAACCGGTGCTCTTTTCAGCATTCCTTTTTCCCGGTGAAGAGGTGGCTGACACCCTGCAGAGCCGTGTGCTGTACTGTGAACTTATTACTCCCGGAGGCATTAAGATTGCGGGTAACAAATTCCTTATTGAAGATTTGCATGCATCAGGATTTATAAGTATACCTGGTGACCTGATAACCGGTACCTATTTTCTGCGGGCATATACCAGGCATATGCGTAATTACGGACCATATTCATATGATTATATCGCTTTTAAAATTATAAATCCTTACCGTGAGGAGGTGCAGGCTGCTGAACAAAGCCACGGCGTGACGGGAAACAATATCGATGCAGGGAATATTTATAATTCCGGCAGCCCATTCCGTATTTCGACGGACAGGTCATGGTATGGCCGGCATGATACCGTACACATATCCATAGAAGCTAACCCGTCATTCAATACCGCACTGAAAGGACTGAGCCTGGCTGTGGTTCCTGAAGCTTCGGTTTCTGCAGCTATGGTAAACCTTCCCGGGAATGATCATTTGAAAACAGATCAGTACCATGTCACGGAGAGTCGCGGCATTACAATTACCGGTAGATTAACGGACAACGTTACGGGCAGGACACTTCCTTACAAGCGAGTCAGTTTGTCGATTTTAGGAATGGGGAAGGACTTCATGGCTATGCAGACAGACAGTGCCGGACGCTTCTTCTTCCCGTTGCCAGCATATACGGGGTACAGGGACCTCTTCATTTGTACTGAAAAAGCTGCAGGTCCCGAGATAAAAATTTTAGTGGATAATGACTTTTGCAGGTCACCGGTTCTGCTCCCGTCAGGCAAATTTGACCTTTCAGCACAGGAACGTGAGGCAGCATACAGGATGGCTGTAAACAGGCAGCTTGGATCCTATTTTCATACTGATACGGTAGCTCAGGCTATCCCGGAACCCGGAGATGGACGTGCTTTTTACGGGATTCCGGATGATATACTGTATATTGATGATTACATTGAATTGCCTACCCTTGAAGAGTATTTCAACGGATTACCTACCCTTGTCAGGGTCAGGAAAAGCAAAGGTGAAAAATACTTTAAGGTACTTGGCACACAGGCCGGCCTGAATAATTTTGAACCTCTGGTGCTGGTCGATCTTGTTGCAGTTGATGACCCGGCAAAGATACTGGCAGTAAGCCCCTTAAATATTTCGCGCATAGAGGTGGTCAATCAGCTTTACATGAAGGGCGACGAGACTTTCGGGGGGATTATCAGCATCATATCCAGACACGGAGACTTTGCGGGGATTGACCTTCCCGAATCAGGGATTTTCATAAACTACGGCTTCCTTGCCGGCAACAGTAATGCTTTCTCATCCGTCTCTCCGAAAGGAAATTACCCCGATACAAGAAACACCCTTTACTGGGATCCTGACCTCAGGCTGAACCAAAACAGATCTGCAGGAGTCTCACTGACGGTTTCTGATTTAACGGAGAGATACCTGATTGTGCTTAAGGGGATAAGCGATGAAGGAGAGAGGATAGTGCAGACTTTCCCAATGGAAATCAGGAAGCAATAAAATATCCCGTTCAGGATGGGCTAAAGTCCCTTGCCCCTGATAATTGTTCCCAGGGTGTAGTAGATGATCTTCAGGTCAAGGAAGAGAGAGATGTTCTCAAGATAGAGGAGGTCATATTCAAGTCGTTCAAGCATCATATCGATATCAGACGCGTATCCAAGCTTCACCTGGCCCCAACAGGTAATGCCGGGCCTGACTGAAAGGACCCTGTTGAAGGAGGGTGACCTCTGCCTGATTTTTTCAATGTAATGACGTCTCTCCGGCCTCGGTCCTACGAGTGACATCTCGCCCCTGATGACGTTAATAAAGTTGGGGATCTCGTCAAGCCTGTGTTTCCTCATGAACCTGCCCAGCGGGGTGATACGGCTGTCGCCCCGTATTGCCAGTTGCGGACCTCCGGCCTCGGCATCGTCTTCCATAGACCTGAACTTATAGATCATGAACGGCCTCCCATACCGGCCGATGCGCTCCTGCCTGAAGATGACAGGTCCTTTGCCGGACATTCTTATGAGAAGTGCCAGTGCCACCATCAGAGGTGAGAGCACAATCAGGGAGATAGCTGAGATGAAAAAATCGAGTGTCTGTTTGATCATCCACTGCCAGTGAGGCATCTCACGGTATGATACCCGCAGCAGAGGTGTGGCATAGATGGGTCCGGCCTCCACATGTCCGGCGATGACCTGTCTCATTGACGGCACTGCCTTTACGAGGACATCGCGATAGCAGATTCTATTGACAATGTCTTCCACAAGATGATACTCACTCTCTTCAAGTGCCATGATCACCTCATCAATTTCGTGGCTCTCAATGACACTGACAAGATCCTCACCTGTGCCCAGCCATGGCACCTCTCCTGCCAGACTGTCACCGACTGAACCGTCAACGGTGATGTAGCCGGTGAGGAGATTCCCGGCAGGCATCTTTTCGCTCTTTATCTCGCCTATGAGCCTGATAGCCTTGCTTTTGTCTCCTATTATGAGCGTTCTGAAACCTGCCTCACGCCTGTGAATCATGCCTGACACCCGGGAGGTGATGATGAACCGGGGTATCCATGTAAGGAGGAACTCAAGAAGAAAGAGTACAATGAACGACCTGTAGTATGTTGAATAGAGTCCAACTACATCATCGAGAATCAGTGCAAAAAATAATATTACCACGGCAGCGAGGGTCACCCCCAGTGATTTGCCGAATTCGAGCAGCCGTGAGCGCCTTAGCGGATCAGAGTAAAATCCGGCCATGGCGAACACAAAGAGGAAAAAAAGCGGTATAAGAAATATCCCCAGGTAGAATTTATTGCCCAGCTCCATCCTGAAGTATTCTCCGTATAAACGTGTTTCAATAAAGTATTTACGGAACAGGTAGAAGAGGCCCCAGGCTATAGCGGAACCTGCGAAATCAGCAGAAATATATGAAAGTGTTATCCGGCGGGCAAATTTTTTCATCAGTATGTGCAAGCGATATGCAAAGATATCTGTTATTTTTAGACCAAAATCATGCGGCAATGATTGAGGAATCATTTGAAGCTAAAGGCAAGAGGAAGAGGCTTATAGAGGAGCTGCGTGGCAAGGGCATCAGTGATGAGCGGGTGCTTGAGGCCATTGGACGGGTGCCGCGCCATATTTTCATGGATGATGCCTTTCTCAGGCATGCTTACCAGGATAAGGCTTTTCCTATATCTGCAGGCCAGACGATATCGCAGCCATATACCGTTGCCGTTCAGACTATGCTGCTTAATGTGGGAAAGAGAGACAAGGTGCTCGAGATAGGAACAGGATCGGGTTACCAGGCAGCCATACTGGCAGAATTGGGAGTGAAGGTTTATACCATAGAACGACAGCGGGAGTTGTACCGAAAGGCCCAGGTGATGCTTAATTCACTGGGTTACCGGATACAATTTTTCCTTGGCGACGGTTACGAGGGACAACCACAGTACGGACCCTATGACGGAATCATCATAACGGCCGCAACGGCTGACGTGCCAGACAAATTGCTCAGACAGCTGCGTATTGGCGGAAGGCTTGTGGCACCTCGCGGCGAGCGTGATTCGCAGGTGATGACGCTGTATGTACGCAGAGGGGAAGATGACTGGGACACATCAACCCACGGAAACTTTGTCTTTGTACCGATGCTTAAAGGTATTGCCGGCGGAAACGACAAAGAATGATCAGATGAAGATTTACAGGGAGGTGTTCTCCCCCATACAGGTTAACACCTATATTGTTGAGGGTGACAACGGCGGATGCATAATCATAGACTGCGGCTGCTACGGCAGCGCCGAGGAGAAGAGGCTTGAGGATTTGCTTACTGCCCGGGGGCTGAAGCCGGAGATGCTGCTCAATACCCATTGTCACCTTGATCATCTCTTCGGGAATAAGTTCATGCTTGAGCGGTACGGGTTAAGGACATGGTTTCATGAGGGCGACAGCTACAACCATACCACGGCCCCCAAGCATGCTCTCATGTTCGGGCTTGTCATGGAGGCGCCGCCGGATCCGGCCGGTTATATCGTTGATGGAGAAGTTGTTAATGCTGCAGGACTGAGTTTCAAGGTCATTGCCGTTCCCGGACATTCTCCGGGCGGGATAGCTTTTTACTCGGATAAGGATAATGTCATATTCACCGGTGATGCCTTGTTTGCAGGGAGCATCGGACGGTCTGACCTGCCGGGAGGCAACCATGAACTACTGGTGACTAACATTCGCACCCGGCTTTTCTCCCTTCCTCCAGACACGGTTGTGTACCCCGGGCACGGACCGGAGACTACTATCAGGGAGGAGATGAGGAGTAATCCCTATTTCTCCTGAAACACCCATATATCAAACACTTCAAAGTAACGGCATCAAAATCAAATCATGGATGTTCCATCATTCCCTGCGCAGGAGAAGTTTATTATGATGAATTATGATTAATATGCTTTTTTTTATTATTCCCTTTGTGGTAATTTCGCTCCGTTACTTTGTAGCTAAAATTTAACTGATTATTATATGATATCCGATCATTTTGTAAACCGTCACATCGGGCCGCGCGACATTGAGGCCGGTGAGATGTGCAGTGTTATTGGGGTTGAATCACCCGAACAGCTTATAGACCAGACCGTTCCCGCATCGATAAGGCTTGACAGACCTCTCATTCTGCCTCCGGCCATGAGTGAAACCGAATACCTTGCGCATGTCAGGGAGTTAGGGAAGCGCAATAAGCTTTTCCGGTCATTCATCGGTCAGGGCTATTACGGTGTGGCTGTGCCACCGGTTATCATCCGCAATGTGCTTGAGAACCCGGCATGGTACACCTCCTACACCCCTTACCAGGCTGAGATATCGCAGGGGAGGCTTGAGGCTCTGCTGAACTTCCAGACCATGGTGACAGGACTGACCGGGATGGAAATTGCCAACGCCTCACTTCTTGATGAGGCAACAGCCGGTGCCGAAGCAATGATCATGATGTACAATGCACGATCACGTGATAAGGTGAAGGCAGGCGCCAACACCTTTATGGTTGATAATTCGGTCTTCAGGCAGACGCGTGATGTGCTCATCACCCGAGCCGCACCGCTGGATATTGACATACAGTTTGTTGATTACACACAGATAGAACCTGACGTGCAGCTGTTCGGGGTGCTGGTGCAGTATCCTGCAGCCTGCGGTGAGATACGCGATTACCATGAGCTGGTTGAGAAGGTTCACGCCGGCGGTGCCCTGGTAGGGGTGGGCGCAGACCTGATGAGTCTTGCCCTTCTGACACCTCCGGGCGAGTGGGGTGCAGACATCGTTTACGGCTCCAACCAGCGTTTCGGTCTTCCGATGAGCTATGGCGGTCCGCATGCCGGTTTCTTTGCCACAAGGGATGAGCTTAAGCGCAGTATGCCGGGCCGGATTATCGGGGTCTCGGTTGATGTGCACGGAAACCAGGCCCTCCGTATGGCGCTGCAGACGCGCGAACAGCATATCAAGCGTGAGAGGGCCACCTCGAACATCTGCACGGCACAGGCTCTCCTGGCAACAATGTCAGGCATGTATGCCCAGTATCACGGGCCGGAAGGTATAAAGAGCATCGCCATGCATATCTTTTCAACGGCATGCACCCTGGCCAAAGCCCTGAAGGGCCTGGGATACACCATTAAGCATGATCAGTTCTTTGACACCATCCGGGTGGTGGCGGTGACAGGCGTCACCTCTGACATGATTCAGAAGATCGCTCTCAGCAGGGGCATCAATCTATGGTATCCCTGTGGCAACTGTGCTGTCATAAGCACTGACGAGGTTACCACACTGAAGGAAATCAACGATCTGGTAGCGCTATTTGCTGAGGCAGCAGGTAAAAAGGCAGAGGAGGTCACAGGACTTTGTGACTGTTTCTGCGTTGATGACAAATTTAAGCGCACGTCACCGTTCATGCAGGAGCGTGCTTTCAACAGTTACCACAGCGAGACTGACATGATGCGTTACATCAAGATGTTGGAGCGCAAGGACTTTTCGCTGGCAAACGGCATGATTCCACTGGGGTCATGTACCATGAAGCTCAATCCGGCGGCATCGATGTTCGCCATGAGCTGGCCGGAGTTCGGCAATATACACCCCTTTGTTCCTGCTGACCAGGCAGGGGGATACCATAAGCTGATGGAAGAGCTCGGTGAGGCCCTGAAAGAGATTACAGGTTTTGATGCAGTATCTTTCCAGCCCAACTCCGGCGCAGCCGGCGAATATGCCGGGCTGATGGTCATCAGGCAGTATCATATAAGCCGCAATGAGGGTCACCGTGATGTGGCGCTTATACCATCATCGGCACATGGAACCAATCCTGCCAGTGCTACTATGGCCGGCATGAAGGTGGTTGTGGTGGAATGTGATGAGAACGGCAACATCAGCGTGGACGATCTGAGGAAGAAAGCAGTTGAACACCGTGATAACCTGAGCTGCGCAATGATCACCTATCCCTCCACTCACGGTGTATTCGAGGAGGCTATCGTCGGGATGATGGATATTATTCATGAGAATGGCGGCCTGGTGTATATGGACGGGGCTAACATGAACGCCCAGGTGGGGCTGACCAGTCCCGGTCATATAGGAGCCGACGTATGTCATCTGAACCTCCATAAGACCTTCGCCATACCTCACGGAGGTGGTGGCCCCGGAATGGGTCCGATTCTCTGCAATACCAAGCTGGCTGAGTTCCTGCCATCACACCCTGTTGTCAAGACCGGGGGCAGTCACGGCATCACCGCTGTTGCGGGGGCGCCCTTCGGCAGCGCCCATGTGCTGACAATCAGCCATGCCTATGTGATGATGCTCGGCAGCGAGGGTCTGACAAAATCAACTGTCTATGCCATCCTGAATGCCAACTATATTGCCGCCTCACTGAGTGGAATGTATAAGGTCCTGTATACCGGATCAAACAACCGGTGCGCCCATGAGATGATATTCGACCTCAAGGGTTTCAAGGATACCGGTGTGGATGAGTCTGATATAGCCAAGAGGCTGATGGATTACGGGTTCCATGCTCCCACACTCTCATTCCCGGTACACGGCACACTTATGGTTGAACCGACGGAGTCTGAGCCAAAGGCTGAGCTCGACAGGTTCATTGCAGCTATGAAGGGCATTTGGCGGGAGATAGAAGAGATAAAGGAAGGCAAGGCTGACAGGGTTGATAACGTACTCAAAAATGCACCCCATACTGCTGCCGCGGTTATCTCAGACAGCTATAGTCATGCTTATCCGCGTGAGAAGGCAGCCTACCCGTTGCCATCAATCGTTGAGAACAAGTTCTGGCCTTCGGTAGGGAGGGTGGATAACGGTTACGGCGACCGCAACCTGGTATGTACCTGTGCACCGATCGATTCGTACCGGTTTGAGAAGATTGGGTCAGGCAGTAGGCAGTAGGC
>DCSU01000094.1:12743-30463 GCA_002325785.1 Bacteroidales bacterium UBA1458
CAAATCGCAAATCCTTGAGACTTTATAGATTTTACGGACTTTCGACTTTACAGACTTTCGACTTTGTGACCTTCAGACCTCTCCGAGGGGGCTCAGAAGAGATCCTCAATGACCATCGAGTAGAGATCGGTCTGGGAGATGCCGAATACCGCTGCCTGCCTCGGGATAATGCTCTCCTCGGTCATGCCGGGGATGGTATTTATCTCAAGGAACTGCGGCCCCTCGGCGGTGACAATGAAATCGACCCTGACTATGCCGCGGCATCCGAGGATGTCATAAATCTCCGAAGAGAGCTCCTGGATACGTGAATTCACCTCTTCGGGCAGTCTGGCTGGCGTGATCTCATCAGACAGTCCGTCAGTGTATTTTGCTTCGTAGTCGAAGAACTCCTTCTTCGGCACTATTTCGGTTACCGGCATCACAATCTTTCTCTGCCTGGTTTTTACCACTCCACATGCCACTTCCGTTCCCTTCATGAATGATTCCACCAGCACCTCATGGCCCTCTTCAAAGGCATTCCTGAGGGCTTCGGCAAACTCAGCCGCCTCTTTCACTTTAGTCACCCCGAAACTTGATCCGCTGGCGTTGGGTTTGACAAAGCAGGGAAGCCCTGTCTGCCTGAGAATCTTTGCAGCATCATATTGCTGTCCCTTCCTGATAAGAAGTCCGCCTGTCATAGGGATGCCGTATTCGTTGAGGTACAGTTTGCAGGCCTGTTTGTTGAAAGTAAGCGCAGAAACGAAGGCATCGCAGCTGGTATAGGGTATACCAGTCATGTCAAAATATCCCTGAAGGGGGCCGTTCTCGCCCGGGTCGCCATGTATTGAGATAAAAGCGGCATCAAACCTGATCCGTTGGTCGTCAAGCACCAGACTGAAGTCGTTTTTATCTATCCTGAAGAGCCGCCCCTTTGAATCTTCCCAGGACCAATCCGTTCCCTTTAGTGTGATGATATATGTATCATATTTTCCTTTCAGTGCCGCGGCAACGCCCTGAGCGCTTCGGACAGAAACGGGATATTCGGATGAATTTCCTCCTGCAACAATGGCAATGGTTCTCATGGTTCCGTAATTTTACCCAAAATTACATTAATTAGTATCGCCGGGAAGCTCAAAATAAAAAAACATGAAATCTTACCCGGATGCAATGCAGACGTTGGTTATGTCGTCTTTACAACGATTTTTTTATTTAATTTTGGAACAAATTAAAACAAACGGAAAAATGGAAAAGAAACCTGTAAGCGGAATAGTGTTAGTCGTAATCATTATCGTAGCTCTTCTTCTTATTGTTTCATGGGCAGTAGGGATCTACAACAAGATCGTCCCGATGAATGAAAAGGTAGCCACTGAGTGGAGCAATGTAGAGACACAGTATCAGCGGAGGGCTGACCTGATACCAAATTTTGTAAATACTGTCAAGGGTGCTGCAGCCTTTGAACAGGAGACGCTGACGAGGGTCATTGAGGCGAGGGCTAAGGCCACCCAGGTGACTGTTGATCCTTCCAATATCACTCCTGAGCAGATGCAGGATTTTCAGGCAGCACAGGGAGAGGTCAGCTCGGCACTTGCACGCCTGATGGTTGTGGTGGAGCAGTATCCTGAGCTTAAGGCAACACAGAATTTCCGTGATCTTCAGGTTGAACTTGAGGGCACCGAGAATCGCATCGCCGTGGCAAGAAATAACTTCAACGATGCTGCAAGGGAGTATAATACCTTCATCAAGAAGTTCCCGAACAATCTTATCGCCTCCTTTACCAAGTTCAATGACAGGCCTTACTTCGAGGCCCGGGAGGGAACCGAAGTGGCGCCCAGGGTGGAGTTCTGAGCTTCAGAATAATGAAGGCTTCAACATTTTTTACCAGCGAACAGCAGGAGACTATTGTCAGTGCCATACATGAGGCTGAACATGCCACTTCCGGTGAGATACGCGTTCATATTGAGACATCATGCAAGGCTGATGTGCTCGATGAAGCGGCTTGGCTCTTCAGGAAGGTGGGTATGCACAAAACGGCTGACCGCAACGGAGTGCTGATATACCTGGCACTTAAAGAGCGGAAGTTTGCCATTATTGGCGACACGGGCATCAATGCCGTGGTACCGCTTGGATTCTGGGATAACATCCGTGATCATATGAGGCAGCGGTTCAGCGAAAATCTCTACACAGAGGGCCTGACCGAAGGTATAATCTTGGCCGGTGAACAGCTGAAGGAGCACTTTCCGCATTCAGCTAACGATATAAACGAGATAGTTGACACGATCTCTTTCGACAATAATGAACCGGGGGTTTGAAAATGAGGAAGCTGAAATATATTGTTAATCTTGTATTGCTGCTCCCTGTCGCCTTCATGACGGTGGCTCAGACGCTCCCGGCCAGGCCTGACCCGCCGCGACTGGTCAATGATTTTGCCGGGGTTCTCTCGGACTCGGAGGTGCAATCGCTTGAAAACAAGCTGGTTGCATTCAATGATACCACTTCCAACCAGATTGCAGTGGTGATAGTAGATGACCTGCAGGGATATGATCGGTCTGAATACGCTTACAAGGTTGCGAAGGAGTGGGGAGTGGGGCAAGGCGACTTCAACAACGGGCTGCTGGTACTGGTAAAGACCAAGACCGAGGCATCGTCAGGACAGATATTCATTGCCACGGGCTACGGCCTTGAGGGGGCGATACCGGATATTGCCGCTGCCGAAATTATTGACAGGGAGATTCTCCCGCGGTTCCGGGGGAATGATTATTACGGCGGACTCGATGCCGGCACAGATGTGCTTATGGCACTGGCAGCCGGGGAGTACACCTATGGCAGCTATGCAGGAGGCGAAATGTCTCCAGCTATACCGGGGATAATTTTCTTCATAATAGTCATAATGATCATCGTGATCGTCTCTGCCGGAAGCTCCAACAACAAGCATCTCAGGAAGGGCGGGTCATCCAACCTGCCTCTCTGGCTGCTATTGAGTATGATGGGAGGCGGCCGGTCACATGGCGGCAGCTGGGGAGGGTTCTCCGGTGGCAGTGGTAGTGGCGGCGGCGGCTTCGGCGGCTTTGGCGGCGGCGGCTTCGGAGGAGGAGGAGCAGGAGGGAGTTGGTAGTATTGTCGATTTTCGATTTGCGATTGTCGATTAGGGTTGAAGCTTCAGTTTTGATGTTTTTCTGGCAGCCACGACTATAGAGAGAATTTCTGTCATTTCCCGGATATTTACTGATATAGTCTCCGAAAATCGAGTTTCAAGTTCCTCAAGTAGCTCAAGCCAGAAAATACTTTCATCGGCTTTTTCTTCCACTATACTGAGTTTATTGATGAAGTCAGCAGGTGATTTTGCCCTGCAGACTGCATGATAGTTTGCTCCCACAGAGCAGGAGGCTCTTATAAGCTGACGGCTTATAATTTTATTGGAATCATTCTTTGGCAGCATTCCGCACAACCTTACGATTCCAATAGCTAATTTCTTAGTCCGCAATTGGATTTGCTCTTTCATTTCCATAATTATTCCACATTAGTTATATGGAAAATTAGGTCATTTCCAATTAATTCACAAATCGACCAATCGACCAATCGACAATCGACAATCGACAATCGCAAATNNATAATTCCTCCACTTATCAATGACTGATTCCATATCGGGTGGGAGGGGCGATTCGAAGGAGAGTCTCTCGCCGGTGACCGGGTGGTCAAGGGAGAGTGTCTGTGCATGAAGCGCCTGGCGCGGCAACATAGTGAAGCAGTTGCGCACGAACTGCTGGTATTTGGTGAAGGTGGTGCCCTTCAGTATGCGGTGACCGCCATACTCCTCATCATTAAACAGAGGATGACCTATCCAGGCCATGTGAACCCTAATCTGGTGGGTGCGACCTGTCTCGAGACGGCATTCTATAAGGGAGACATATCCGAGCTGCTCCACAATCTTATAATGTGTAACCGCATGCTTGCCCTGGCTGCCGTCATGGAAGACCTGCATGATCTTACGGTCGCGGATGTTACGCCCGACGTTGCCAGTGATGGTNNGGATCAGGTGTGCCCCATACCAGTGCCAGGTACCTCCGGCCGGTGGTTCGGTTGAAGAACTGCCGGGCGAGTTTGTTGTGGGCGTATTCGTTTTTCGCAACCACAAGAAGCCCTGATGTGTTTTTGTCAATGCGATGCACCAGTCCCGGCCTCAGCTCACCTGTCTGAAAGAGGGGCAGGTTCCTGAAGTGGTACATCAGNNGCATTCATGAGGGTACCTGAGTAATTGCCATATGCCGGATGGACTACCATCCCGGCGGCCTTGTCGACGATGATCAGATCGTCGTCTTCGTAAACCACGCTGATGGGGATATCCTGAGGGATAAGCTCTATCTCGCGCGGCGGGTTGGGGAGAAGAATCTGGATTACATCAAGAGGCTTTACCCTGTAGTTGGGTTTCACCGGCGCCTCGTTTACGAGTATGTTACCAGCCTGAGCTGCAGCCTGTACTCGTGTGCGTGACACATTTTCAATGCGTGCTCCGAGGTACTTGTCTATACGGAGCATTGATTGCCCCGGGTCAACCACAAAGCGGTAGTGCTCATATAGCTCCTGCTCCTGGTTTTCAGCCAGTTCCTCTTCAGCCATTTCTGTCTTCTGTCATTTAACCAATATTATTCTTAGAAGTGAGATTGGACGTCCATCCCTGGTTTTTATCAGCAGCAGGTAACTTCCGGCGGCAAGCCTGCTGAGATCAGGACGGTCCATGCGGTCAAGCGACATCACCATGGCCCCAGATGAGGCGATGACATCAATGATGAAGTCGGCCGGCGCCCTGTCTGAGGCTACCAGTGTCACCTCACCCGACGACGGGTTTGGAAAAACCTTAAAGAGGTCGTTTATCAGTGTACCGTTGTCTGATGATGTAGGTGCTCCTGAACCCTTCATCACCGGACGCATCATGACAGTCCCTGGCGCCTGACTGGGCTGCCAGGTACCGCTGAGCATGTAAAACTGTCTGCCAGCGGAAGAGGTGTTAAGGTCGAGGCCGGCGTTGAGGAATATATCCACTATCTGTTTCCAGCCAATCCAGAAGTTATCGGTCACCCTTACAGGCTTGTTAAAGAGATATGTTTTGAATCCATTAAGGTCAGTGCCGGGATCGGCCATGGCGCCTTCGCTGCTTCCAAGCAGCACTCCGGGCTGACCGTTGTCATCAGCCCATACCATTATCTCAAAGCCTCTCTGGTTTTTGTTGTCATATGCATCGTTGAAGCAGATGTCTATTCCGGTAACCGAATCGGGAATGAATGACCGGAACCTTAATGCTGCCATCGCATTGCGCGAGCCCTCCCCGTTTATACCGTACCCGGCCTCAGCTGTGCCGTCGTCAATGGCAAAATAATCAGCGAACCTCTGGATGAACCTTATAGTGTCATTCTGCTTCGGGTCAAAGTCGTCTGTGATCAGTGATACCGTAACCCCGAACATGGCGGTGTCGGGTGCAGCGGAGTTGTAAGTATAAAGGAGCGGTGCATCGTATTTCACATCGGTGAGCGGGTTGGTGTTTGCAGCCCCCGCGTCAAAGTCGCGCTCCACCACCCCGGTCACAAGGTTTTTAATGGATACATGTCTTGTGACATTTCGTACGATAGTGTCATTATTACGGTAGTTGATCTCTGCCGTGGGGCTCATGGCCGACAGGTATGCCTGCCTGAAATGACGCCATGGCATTGCCTCGTACTCCTTTACCAGTGATCTCTGGGGGAGTGTCAGGGCGACATCATGCAGGACGGTGTCATGGCGTGTGCGGCCTTTGTCGAGCACGACGTGGTCAATATTCCACTGGTCGGCGTTACCTGCCTGTGACGGTTCTGTAAGCACACCTGCCAGCGAGGCATAGCCGGTGAACATGAAACGAAAGCCGGTCATCAGGAACCGGGTCTCCTTAACCGGTATCATGACCTGTTGGAAACCATGGGTCGGGCCTCCTCCTCTCTGCCATATACTGTACCATCTCTCCTCACCCGGAGCCCAGAAGCTGAGCGTCAGGCTGTCATCCGCTTCAGGCATGTCAGCCAGGCCTCCGGCCTCATAGAGGAAACTGAGGTAGATGCTGTCTGAGGGCAGGTATTCAAGATTAATGGACCGTGATGTGAGACGGTCAGCCGCAAAGACTGCCTGTGATGCATCGTCATAGAGGTTGCCACTCTCATCGAGGCAGTCGAAGGTAGCCATACCCTGCGAGGGCTGCGTGACCGAGTAGGTGTTATTGATGAAAACTGCGATGTCACTCCACCGCTGAGTTGAAGGGAAAAGACTGTCAGATGAAAAGTCGTCACTGAAGGGAATGAGAACTGGTTCTTCGGCCGCGGAGCCTTTAAGCATCGGTTTCGATGCTGCATTGGCCAGCTGCCTGTTATGTGAAAGACCGGTTATAACCTCCTGGGCTGACATATTCAGGGAGGTCAGTGTGATAAGAAGGATATATGCGAACCATCTCTGCCTCATCAGAAGGGTGCTAATTCAGTTTCAGGGAAGAGGTTATCACCGGCAACGTCCGTTGTATCTGCCTCTGTTGATTCAGGCNNTGCACGGAAGCGTCACGGTGATACTCAGGGTTCTGTTTGTAAACGAAGGCGTTCATTGAGTCTTCAGCTGTAGTTACCGAGGTGTCGAAGACAAATGCTCCCAGGTTGAGTGATGAGCCGAGTATTTCATTTCGGGCCTGATCGAGGGTTGTACCCGTCAGTCGTGGCAGCGGAGTACGCTGGCTGCTCAGGCCTCTTCCCAGGACAAGGTCAATGACCATACCCTTCTGCACTGAATCGCCGGGTGACACTATGCGGCCGTGCAGTGTCTGTTTAAGGACGAAATCGACGGTCAGGTCAGGGACATAATTCAGCTGTCCCACCTGGAGGCCTGCCGTTTCTATAAGCGACAATGCCTGGCGGCGAGGCAGGCCGACGAGGTCGGGTACGGCAACCATCTCGGGGTTGAATGCGTTTATTGTTGCCTGTATTGTCCGGCCTCTCTTCACATGGTGACCAGGCTGGGGTGTCTGTTCTGCAATGCAGCCGCGGGGCACAAAAGCGGTATAGACCGAATCGATGATCTGGATTTTCATGCGGTTCTTATTAGCCACATGCTTCGCCTCACTGATTGACAGTCCCCTGATTTCCGGGGTGGGTCTCGACTGTCCGTGGTGGGTGTAGATGTTCAGCCAGATGATAAGGATGAGTATAATGGCAACTCCTATGACCAGTGCCAGTCCTAACTGTTTCCAGAAGACCCGGCTTTTAAGAAATTCCTTGACGCTCATCGTGTGATGAAGTATTAAATTGTTAACGCAGGGTCAAAGATAAAATTATATTGCGAGAGTGCAGGGCATTACCACTCCTTAACTGTCCGGTAGTTTGTATCTCTTTCCACCGGCCGGTAGCCGGCTGACCTTATCATGGCCACCAGTTCGGTTGTTGAGAGGCTGGGATTCGTATCCCCGGCCCCTGCCATGGAATAGATCCTGGTAGTGTCATCGATGGTACCGTCAAGGTCATCGGTCCCGAAGGCCAGGCTTATCATTGCGGCGTCCCTTCCTATAGCAGGCCAGTAGGCTTTGATATGGCTGAAGTTATCAAGGAAGAGGCGTGAGAGGGCATAGTTTCGCATGTCTTCGGTCACGGGCACCTCACCCAGTTCGCTCATGCGGTTGTTCTCCCTTCTGAACTTCAGCGGGATAAAGGAGTTGAAACCTCCTGTACGATCCTGCAGCTCTCTCAGCCTCATCAGGTGATCGATACGCTGTTCGGGGCTTTCGGCATGGCCGTAGAGCATGGTGGCGTTTGATGATATGCCAAGATTATGTGCAGCTTCGTGGATAGCGAGGTAAGTCTCGGCGTCAGCCTTTTCCCTGCATATCTTACGCCTCAGTGAGGCATCAAAGATCTCGGCTCCGCCGCCGGGGATGGAGTCAAGACCGTAATCGCGCAGTAGCTTAAGTCCGTCGGTGTAAGTCATGTCCGCCTTACGGATCATGTAATCGAGCTCAATGGCTGAGAAGGCCTTGATGCTTATGTCAGGCCTCAGATGACGAATGGAAGCGAGAATTTTACCGTAGTAGTGGATGTCGCGCGACGGGTGTACACCACCGGTGATGTGTACCTCTGTGACAGGGATGCCATCAAACCGTTTTACGATATCCAGGATGTCTTTTTCAGTCAGTTCCCAGCTGTCGGGGTCACCTTCAGGCTTGTGATATGAACAGAACCGGCAGTTATATATGCAGACATTGGTAGGTTCAATATGAAAGTTGCGGTTGAAGAAGACTGCGTCACCGCTCTTTGCCCTCTTTGCTTCGGTTGCCAGCACCGCCATCAGAGAGAGATCCGCCTTTTTGTAAAGAGTCAGCGCTTCATCCGGCATCAGGCGTCGGCCATCAAGGAGAGCACCGGCGATCTCCCTTATTTCCGGTCCGGCATTTTTCAGGATAAGCTCTTTCATTTTTGGAAATATTGACAAAGTTACTATCACCGTGACACTGTAGAAATAAAAAACCGCCTTAATTGTTCATTAAGACGGTCTGTTTATTTTTTTCAGCCTGTCAGTCCTTGTGTCCGAGCTCGTCAGAGACGGTCAGTTTCTTCCTTCCCTTGGCTCTGCGGGCTGCAAGAACACGCCTGCCATTGGGTGTTGACATTCTCTCCCTGAAGCCATGTGTATTGGTTCTCCTCTTTCTTGATGGCTGAAATGTCCTTTTCATCTGTTCCTATAATTTCGTTGTTTACTTTCCGGTTTTAAAGACTGCAAAGGTAGTTATTTTTTGAAATAAAAAGAGAGGAGGGATATTTTTTTTATTTTACCTGGAGAGGTACACGATTTTTTTTGTCTCAAAGTAAGGTTCGTCAAACCAGCTGCTTATCGGAACAATGGAGGCTGATGACCTGAAGGGTCTGAGCTCACGGTCGAGGTCTCCTCCCTTAAGGAAAATCCAGCCATTCTTCACGGCATTGAATGAGCGGGCCGACGACAGGTGCCTGGTGATCTTAACGAACTGTTCCATCTCTGTTACTGCTCTTCCGATGATGAAGTCATATTCTCCGGAGGTCTCTTCTGATCTGACGGAGCGTGCCAGCACATTCCCGATGGCAGCGGCAGCGGTTATTTCGTTTACCACCCTGATCTTTTTAGCGACAGAATCGATAAGGGTAAACCTCACCTCAGGGAAGAGTATAGCAAGGGGTATTCCCGGTAGTCCGCCGCCTGTACCTATATCTATTACGGCTGTTCCGGGCAGGAAGGAGATGAAGCGGGCTATTGCCAGTGAATGGAGCAGGTGGTTTATCTCAAAGTTGTCGATGTCTTTGCGGGAGATGACATTAATCCTGTCATTCCATTCCCTGTATAGTGAAGGCAGCAGCGAAAACTGGCGGCGTTGTTCATCTGTAAGTGACGGGAAATATTTTTCGGCGATAGTTGTCAAATGCCGCTGGTTTTACTGCGGACCATATTTAGAATGAGCACTTTGGCCCTGAAGAGGCGTGCCTTGACAGTGCCGATGGGGAGGCTCAGTTCACTGGCTATCTCTTCGTAGGAGTAGTCTTCAAAGTATCTCAGTTCGATCAGCCTGCGGTAGCGTGGTTTCAGGGTTTTGACTATCCTGTTGAGAGAAGCGGCAGTCTCCCTGTCTATCATCAGTTCATCAGGGGCTCTCATATCAGATGCTACGGTTGCCTCCATCTCATCCTCCTCACCCTCATCATGGTCAAAAGGCCTTGGCGTCTGGCTCTTGCGCCTCATGAAGTCGATGCAGTTATTGGTGGCTATGCGGAAGAGCCATGTACTGAAAGCGTGGGAGGGCACGTACTTTGCAAGGCTGTTGAAGGCTTTGCCGAATGCTTCAATGGTTAGATCCTCAGCATCGGAGGGGTTGCTTACCATTCTGAGCAGGACATAATAGACTGAGTCGCGGTACCTGTTGAGAAGCTCGGTGTAGGCCCTGCTGTCGCCTTTCAATGCACGGTCAATGACCTTGAGGTCATGCTGCGCTTTCTCCGATAGGCCGGTTTCTATTTCCATGTCTCTCTGCCCTTGCCTTTTCTGATGGTGGTAACGTAAAGGAATGCCGTTACCAGCGGTGCCAAGATATCAAAAAAGAGCGAAATAAACCACAAACGGGGTTCATTGAATGTTGCGGCTGCCTTCTTAAGTATCACCGCCCTCATGACCAGCCGGGAGAGGGCCACAAACAGCACTATGGGCCATGAGGCAAGCATGATCAGCAGTGCAATGAGCAGTCCGTAATAACTCACCCTGGAGAAGGGTTCCAGGAAGAGTCTTATCTTGTCATCTTTCTTATAGTAGGCGGCTGCCGAGAGGTGTCTTCTCTTCTGTTTGATCCATGCTCCCAGGCTCTTTTGGGCTGCCGAGAGGGTAAAGGAATCATTATTGAGCATCAGACTGCAGTTATCAGCTGTAGCATTACGGTTTACAAACAGGTCATCGTCGCCTGACATGATATGGTTATGCGGTCCGAAGCCGCCACTGTCAAAGAAGAAGCTACGCCTGTAAGCGAGGTTTCGTCCAACGCCCATATATGGAATTCCCGCCATGGCCATCCCGAAGTACTGCATGCCGGTGAACATTGTTTCATAGCGGATGTATCTGTTGAGCATACCTTCTCCGGGGAGGTATCCCCCGTATCCGATGATTATGGCTGCTCCCGGTTTCGCTGCCGAGGCTACTTCGCGGAGCCATCTGGCTGTTGCCGGGCGGCAGTCGGCATCGGTGAATACAAGCATCTCATTCTTTGCTGCCTTGATGCCGATGAGCATCGCCAGCTTCTTGGTGTGTGTGAACCCGGGGTCTTTTTGAATCATTGAGACCTTCAGGTTAGGATAGCGCTTCATCATGTCACCAAGGATGTCAAAGGTGTTGTCCTCAGAGCAGTCATTGACCACCACCACCTCGTACGAGGGATAATCCTGTTCCAATACTGACGGGAGAAATCTGACCAGGTTCTCAGCCTCATTGCGGGCGCAAATGACCACGGAGAGAGGGGGAAGTTCGCCGGGAGCCTCTCTTGTGTCAGGCTTTGCAAAGGCAGCCCTGCGATAGTACCATAACCAGTACCATCCCTGGGTGAATGCCATCAGGACAAACAGTGCAAGGAGTATAAGATGCGCCGTATCAGTTGATAAGATCATATAATGTCACATTGTGCATCGCAATATTATAAAGAATTGGATAATGGTTGTAATAATCTTTTCAACAATTGAGCTGCCGTTTTCTCAAATTGATAACCGGCTGTTCATAATCAGGTTGAGAAAGCTTACTTTTGTGGCCACCAGTAAAAGGATGATGTTCAGCATAGAGAGGAGAGACGGATCAACATCGGCCCGGGCAGGCGTGTTACGCACGGCCCACGGCGAAATTCCAACCCCCATCTTTATGCCGGTAGGAACAGCGGCCACGGTCAAGGGCGTACTGCACCGTNNCAACACCTATCATCTTTACCTGCGTCCCGGCACTGACATCATCAGCCGGGCCGGAGGTATTCACCGTTTCATGGCGTGGGACAGGGCGGTGCTTACTGACAGCGGGGGATACCAGGTCTTTTCACTTGCCGCAAACAGGAAACTGACAGAGGAGGGCGCCATATTCAGGTCGCACATTGACGGTTCAAAACATCTTTTCACCCCTGAGAAGGTGGTTGACATACAACGAACCATCGGGGCCGATATCATTATGGCNNCGAGTGTGCTCCATGGCCCTGTGATCACAATTACGCGCTCAGGTCTATGGAGCTGACCCACCGCTGGCTCGGCCGTTGTGTGTCACAGCTCAGTAACACGGAACCGCTCTACGGGTCAGAGCAGATGCTTTTCCCTATTGTTCAGGGAGCAGTATACAGTGATCTCCGGAGAATCTCAGCAGAAAAGATCGCTTCAGCGGGAATGCCCGGCAATGCCATTGGCGGACTCTCCGTGGGCGAGCCGGCGGAGGTGATGTACGAGATGCTGGAGGTGGTGAACGAGATACTCCCGGCCGACAAGCCACGCTACCTGATGGGTGTGGGTACCCCTGCCAACATCCTGGAGGGCATAGCCCGCGGTGTCGATATGTTTGACTGCGTGATGCCAAGCCGTAACGGCCGCAATGGCATGCTGTTCACACGCGACGGTATTATAAACATAAGGAACCAGCGTTGGGCTTCTGATTTCTCACCGGTAGACGCGGGCTCTGACTCTGAGATAAGCCGTACATATTCAAAGGCTTACCTGCGCCACCTGGTGATATCGGGAGAGATGCTCGGGGCCCAGATTTCCACCATACATAACCTCTCATTCTACCTCAGCCTGGTGCGGGAGGCAAGGGAGAGGATACTTGACGGTACATTCGGAACATGGAAACAAGAAACAGTTCGAAGAACTTCAGAGAGAGCCTGAAAAAGCTTGCCCCGGGGATACTGGACTGGTATATCATTAAACAGTTCCTGGGCACATTTATATTCTCGCTTGTACTGATACTTAGTATAGCGGTCATATTTGACTTCTCGGAAAAGATTGATGATTTCATCCAGAAGCAGGCTCCGCTTAAGGCTATCGTTTTTGACTATTACCTGAACTTCATCCCCTATTTTGCCACCCTCTTTGCCCCGATGTTTGTTTTTATCTCGGTGATTTTTTTTACTTCGAGAATGGCTGTCAACACCGAGATCATCGCCATGCTTAACAGCGGCATGAGCTTCAGGCGGCTCCTGGTGCCATACTTCATCTCGGCTGCCTTCATCGCCCTGGCCGCCTTTATGCTCCAGAATTATGTCCTGCCCCAATCAAACATTGCCCGACTCGATTTTGAAGAGAAGTATTACCGCAGCTCCGACTTCAGGAGGATGAATGTCTCATCTGTTCACCGACAGGTTTATCCCAACGTCTATATCTACATGGAGCAGTACAACAAGATATCGCAGAGCGGACGCAACTTCAGCATGGAGAAGTTTGACGATATGGGAAGGCTTGAGTCAAAGATGACTGCGAACATGATCCGCTGGGACAGCACCACTAACAAGTGGGGGGCATGGTGGTACAATATAAGAGAGAATGACAGCATAGGTGAGCGTCTCTCCTCGGGCAGGAGGATAGATACCGTTCTTAACGTGGGCCCTGGCGACTTCACACGGTCTCCCGAGTTTGTCTACACTATGACGCACGGTGAACTTATTGATTACATTGAGGTACTGGAGTCGCAGGGCTCTGATGAGATCAAGCTTTACCTGAATGAGAAGCACAGGCGGTATGCCTTCCCGTTCGCCTTCTTCATCCTTACGCTGATTGGTGTCTCACTCTCATCACGGAAGATCAAGGGAGGGATTGGGATGCAGATCGGAATCGGGCTGGTTCTCACTTTCTCTTACATCCTCTTCATGCAGTTTGCTTCCCAGTTTTCACTGAAGGGCGATCTGGATCCAGCGCTCGCAATGTGGATCCCGAATATTATATACGCATTCATTGCGATGGGCGTCTATTACACCGCACCGAAATAGCACATTTTGTTTCATTCTGTGCATAAATGAAATTTTATCTATCTTGGCGTGCTTTTTATGATTAATGATCATTTGGTTTAATCAGGCTAAAATATGGCACTGGAAAGGAAAATCAGGGAACTTAAGGAGAAGCGTGAGAAGATGCTTCTCGGCGGTGGCGAGGAAGCCATCGGAAAACAGAAGGCGATGGGTAAGAATACTGCCCGTGAGCGCATTATGGCGATCCTAGACGACGATACATTCAATGAGTATGATATGTTTGTCGAGCATGATGCCCGTGACTTTGGGATGGACAAGAAGCATCTGCCGAGTGACGGTGTGGTTATAGGCACAGGAACGGTACACGGCAACCCGGTTGCCATCTTTGCGCAGGATTTTACTGTTGCAGGGGGATCGCTGGGACTGATGCACTCACGCAAGATCACCAAGATAATGGATCATGCGCTTCAGATGAGGATTCCGCTCATTGGAATAAACGACTCAGGCGGGGCTCGCATCCAGGAAGGGGTGAATTCGCTGGCAGGCTATGGAGAGATATTTTTCAGGAATACCATTTCCAGCGGTGTGATTCCGCAGATATCAGTGATACTGGGTCCCTGTGCCGGCGGGGCGGTATATTCGCCGGCGCTGACCGATTTTGTTTTTGTTGTGGAGAATATCTCCAAGATGTTCATCACCGGGCCGGAGGTTATCAAGACTGTACTGGGCGAAGAGATCTCAATGGAGGCTCTTGGAGGCGCACGGGTGCACTGTGAGGTCTCAGGCAATGCTCATTTCTTTGCCATGTCAGAGGATGAGTGCTTCAGCCAGATCAAGCGCCTTATCTCCTTCCTTCCCAGGAACAACCAGGTGCGGGCGGCGGTTATTGAGACCCTGCCACCTAAAAGCACATATGATATTAATAAGATTGTTCCGGGTGACCCGACCCTACCCTACGATGTCAGGGAGGTTATAAGGGCCGTTGTTGACGACTCCGATTTCTTCGAGATCCAGGAGATGTATGCACGCAACATGGTGATAGGCTTTGGCCGCATGGGAGGCAGGACTGCAGGGTTCGTTGCCAACCAGCCGATGGAGATGGCCGGGGTGCTTGACGTTGATTCATCAGACAAGGCTGCCAGGTTCATACGTTACTGTGATGCCTTCAGCATACCGCTCATCACCTTTGTTGATCTTCCCGGATACCTTCCGGGTGTGGACCAGGAGCATGCCGGGGTAATACGTCACGGAGCGAAGGTTCTCTACGCCTACAGTGAAGCCACCGTGCCCAAACTGACGGTGATACTGCGTAAGGCTTACGGCGGAGGTTATATTGCCATGAGCTCGCGTCACCTGCGTGCCGATTTTGTGTTTGCGTGGCCGACGGCTGAGATAGCGGTCATGGGCCCCGAGGGCGCTGCAAACATCATATTCCGCAAGGAGATAACCACTGCCGCCAATCCTGATGAGGTCCGCCGCCAGAAAGTGGAAGAATACAAGGAGAAGTTTGCCAACCCGTATGTGGCGGCATCACGCGGTTATGTTGACGCGGTTATTGAACCCTCGGAGACGAGGAGGCTGCTGCTCCACGGGCTGGAGGTGTCTGAGAACAAGGATATACAGATGCCCTGGAAGAAACACGGTATTCCACCCTTCTGATTGGTGCCGGAAAAACTAGTACTATGGAAAAGAAAGAGACCGAGAAGCTGACAATTGACCAGACCCAGTATACCACCAGGCTGAGCAGCCGCTTTGCCGGACGGAAGCAATATGCGCCACCAGTGCCGGGAAGGATATGCAGTTTCATTCCGGGCACTGTTGTTGAGGTGCTTGTAAGTGAGGGTGACACGGTGAACGAGGGTGATGATATTGTCATCCTCGATGCGATGAAGATGAAGAACAGGCTGAAGAGCCATATTGCAGGGAGGGTTGCCTCCATCAACGTGAAGCCAGGTGACAGGGTCACCAAGGGAGCTGTCATGGTTGAGATAGTCTGACGGGTGATACCGGTCAGATAAGATCGCCGGTATTCAGCAGATAGGGAAGGATTTCGCGGGGAAGCTCAGGCTCCTCACTGAAGATTCCATAAACGGCCGATCCGCTTCCTGACATTGAAGCGTATGTTGCTCCTGCTTCATAGAGAGCCATTTTCAGCCTGCCCACCAGCGGATATAGACGGAATATATTCATTTCGAAATCGTTGACCACCCTGGTCCGCCATTCAGTCAGCGGCAGGTTAAGCAACTGCCTCAGTGACAGTCCTGACGGTGACGGCACGCATCCGGCATAAGCCTCGGCTGTGCTGCTCTTAAGGTTCGGGTACAGTATAACGATATGATACTGGCTCAGGTCAAGAGGGAACTCTGACAGGATATTTCCCACACCCTCAGCAAATGAAGGCGTGCTGTCTATAAAAAACGGGGCGTCACTGCCCAGCCTGCCGGCAAATGACCGCAGCTCCTCGGAGTTGAGGCCGAAGCCGAAGTAGCGGTTCAGAGCCCTGAGCATCCATGCAGCATCGGAAGACCCTCCCCCAAGACCTGCTCCGACGGGTATGTTCTTGTGAAGATGGACACGAATACCCGGAAAGTCAAACGAAAGGCGCATGAGCCTCACTGCCTTCATCACCAGGTTATTCTCCGGGTCATCATCTTTCATTAATCCTGTAACCCTCAGGGTATCATGCTTGCGGTTGTCCTTCCTTACGACAAACTCCAGGGCATCAGACAGGTCAACAGGGTAGAAGAAGGTCTCGATATTATGATAGCCGTCAGGTCTCTTTTCAACGATCCTTAACCCGATATTTATCTTAGCCCTGGGAAAAACTACCATATCCGGATACTCTCTTAAGAGATCAAAAATATACGAACCTTTTTAAATTCCTTCATATTTACTGATTATATCTGTTTTCAACATCTTTTAAACAATTTTCTGTTTGAAACAAATGGCGGGCAGCAGCCCCTTTGACTGTTTCTATTGTTACATTTGATCACGGCAGGCACACCTGTTTTCTGAACATATATCACTGATTAACAATAATATATTCAATGGCGCAAGTTGCTACAAGAGGAAGGCAGGATAAGAAGTCTTCAGTTGTTGTCATCCCTGAGGGTGGCAGGATACCACCGCAGACACCGGAGATGGAGGAGGCGGTTCTCGGAGCTGCCATGCTTGAGATAGAGGCTGCCAGGATGGTTGTTGACATTCTCAGGCCGGAGGTTTTTTACTCAGCGGCCCATCAGAAGATTTTTTCTGCCATTATCGAGCTGAACAAGCGTGACCAGCCCATTGATCTTCTCACCGTCACCCAGGAGCTTAAGCGTGTCAACGAGCTTGAGGAGGCCGGGGGGCCTGTTTATCTTACCGAGCTGACCTCCAAGATCGTCTCGGCGGCCAATATCGAATACCATGCCCGCATCGTCCTTCAGAAGTATATCCAGCGTGAGCTCATCAGAGCGGCAACGCTGATTCAGAACATGGTTTATGAAGATGCCCTGGATGTGACCGAGCTACTCGACAGGAGTGAGGATGAGCTGTTCAGGATAGCTGAGGGAAACATCAAGCATGAGGTTGCGCCCATACACGAGGTCATAAAGCAGGCTCTCTCAGAGATAGAGGAGCTGGGCAAGAAGGAAGATGCACTTGTGGGGGTACCGTCAGGGTTCACGAAGCTTGACAGGCTTACCTCAGGATGGCAGAAGTCCGAGCTGGTCATCATAGCCGCCAGGCCATCAATGGGTAAAACTGCCTTTGCTCTGACCATGGCTCGCAATATGGCTATCGATCATGGCAGGAAGGTGGCCATCTTCTCACTGGAGATGTCGGCCATACAGCTGGTTAACAGGCTTATCGTTTCAGAGACGGAGATACCGGGTGACAAGATCAGGAACGGCAAGCTTTCTGCTGAGGAGTGGTCATTGCTTGAGTCGCGCATAAAATCGCTTACCGAGGCTACCATTTTCATCGATGACACTCCGGCAATTTCCGTCTTTGAACTCAGGGCCAAATGCCGCAGGCTCAAGGCCCAGGGTAAGCTTGACCTGGTGGTGGTAGACTACCTGCAGCTGATGACCGGGCCTCCTGATTCAGGGAGTCGCGAACAGGAGGTGAGCTCCATCTCAAGGGCGCTGAAGAGTATTGCCAAGGAGCTGGCTGTACCTGTTCTGGCTCTCTCACAGCTGAACAGGTCGGTGGAGACACGCGGAGGCAACAAGAAACCTATGCTTTCCGACCTTCGCGAATCGGGAGCTATTGA
>DCSU01000001.1:0-6185 GCA_002325785.1 Bacteroidales bacterium UBA1458
CCGACCGGTATTGAAAGAAAGCTGACGGAAAGGTTCAACTGCGAAACCAGGTAGCGGGCCACGCTGCCCACGAATCCACCAGTGCCTATTATCAAAATGTTTTTAAGCATTCAGCAAATGTCTGATGCAAATGTACATCTTTATTACAATGCCTGCTCAATCTCTGTTGATGCCTGTGTACAAGGTTACCGGCCTGATAACCTTGTTTCAATTCTCCATCTGTCCGAACCTCCGGTTTCAATCCTCCAGCTGTCCGAACTTGCCGTTCTCAACATCTTCAAACGCCTGGTAGATCTCTTCCCTGGTATTCATCACGAACGGGCCATGGGCAGCAATGGGCTCGCGGATCGGCTCGCCGCTAAGGATCAGCACAATGGATTTTTCGGTTGCCTCAACTGTAAATCTGTCGCCGTCGTTTTTGAACAGCACGAAGTGATCTGAAGGCACTATTTCAGTCCCGTTAACCCGTATCTTACCTTCAACCAGGAGCAAGGCGGTGTTATGCTTTGAGGGAAACACGAAAGCAGCACTGCCCCCGTCATTCAGCCTTGCATTCATCAGGTCAATAGCGGTGAATGTGTAGGCCGGCCCTTTGGTACTGCCGTATGACCCGGCTATTACCTCAATTGTTCCGCTGTTGCCGGGAAGCAGGTGTTTACCCATCTGTTCATTTGTTATGGGCTGGTATTTTGGAGGAGACATCTTATCCTTTGCCGGCAGGTTAACCCACAGCTGCACCATGTGGAAATCGCCCCCGAGCCGTGCAAACTCCTTCTCGTGGTACTCCTTGTGAAGCAGTCCGGATGAAGCCGTCATCCATTGCACATCGCCCTCGCCTATGACACCACTGTTGCTGAAGCTGTCGTGATGGGCTATCCTGCCACTATAGGCGATGGTGACTGTTTCAAAACCGCGGTGGGGATGAACACCTACACCCCGTGGCTTATCTGTTGGCGAGAAATAAAATTTCGAATTGTAATCGAGCAGTATGAACGGGTCCATCCGTGCCATTGAGAGCGGGTAAACTCCCGGGATAAAGTTGTGCACCCTGAAACCGTCGCCAACATAATGCTCCGTTGGAGGCGGAAGTATCTTTTCTATATTTCTTGTTTTCATCTTCAAAACCCTTTGTATAAGTAACAAAAGCCGGGGTCTATTGTTTCAGGACAATAGTGTCGATTACTCGCTGTTACGATTTCATATCACCAGGGAGGCAATATGATTTACCCGTCAATTCGGAAATATACAACGCCATGAAGAGAGAAGGTCACGGATGGACTGGTGCAAATATGGTCGATTCATTCAGGAAAATCGCAACGTTCATCTCTGACCAAACCAAATGATCGGCACTGCCACCGGCAGGCAGCCTATTTCTTATAGCCGCCGACAGCGGAATTATAATCTGCGGAGTAGCCGTGATGCCCTGTGAAGATATACTGCACACCCTCAAGACCGGTTATATTGTCAATTGACTTCCGTGCTTTGCGACTATTCTTGTTTATGTATTTGGGGAAGAGACCGATCACCCCGTCCTCCAGGCTTACAGCGTCGCCTGTGAAAAGATATATATCATTAACTCTGTAACAGGTGAGTCCTGTTGTGTGACCCGGGGTTGGCACCGGATCGATCTTCAGATCCCCTATCCTTATGACTCTGTCATCCAGAAGCCGGTAATCCGTAAAGTTGATTTTATTTCCGATCCACATTACCCTGCCGGTCTCTCCGTTTATCATCTGTTCCTCGTCTTTATGCAGGTAAACGGCTGCGTTTTTGAAAAGTGAGATTCCTCCGGCATGATCGGAATCAGTGTGAGTCAGGAAAACAGCCTTTATCCTGTCCGGATCAATGTCGAGCTTCTTCATCTGGGCCCTGATGGCTTGCGGCTTAATGCCGGCATCAATTGCGATGAAATCATTCCCGTCCCTGATCAGGTACATGTTCACATAATTGTCCTTTATGGCATATACATCTTCGGTCAGCCGGGCCGTTTCTGCGGGAGCCATTTTCTTTATGGTGGATCTGAAGAGTATCAGATAGAGGATTGAGAGAGCTATGAGAAATAACATGATTCCCAACAGCCACCGCAGCAGTTTTCTGATAAACTTTTTCATGGGCGTTGTATCATGGTGGAGAAAATTCTATGATTCTCAAAAATAAAAAAAATGGTGGAATTTTTGCAAATTAAAAATTTATCATTACTTTTGACCAGTTGGTTAATCAATTTGGTTAAACCATAAGGTTAAATATAATGATAAAAACCAGTGTACCTGACAGCCATACAAAGGAGAAGATCTTTATGGCAGCCAGCGAAATATTCGAGGAGAAAGGCTACACCGGAGCCAGGATGCAGGAAATAGCCGACCGGGCAGGAATAAACAAAGCCCTGCTGCATTATTACTTCTCAACAAAGGAACAGCTCTTCAAGGCAGTGTTCCAGGTACTGCTGAAGAAAATGTTTGAAAAGATCTTTTCTATATTTTCTGAGGAGATCTCCTTCAAGGAAAAAATCAGACGGTTCCTTGACGAACATATCGAGTTTATGATCAAAAATCCGAAGCTGCCGATCTTCCTTCTGAATGAGTTGTCGCAGAACCCTGCACTTTTACAAGAAATCAGAGAAATGGTCAATTATCAGGAGCTGAGGGACATGATATACACCAGACATGCTAAAGAACTGAAGGGTTATGGTATCAGGAAAAACGACATGCCCCAGCTTATGGTCACTGTTGTCTCATTCTCCATTTTTCCGTTTGCTGCGCGCGACATGCTCACAGTGATAATGCCACAGATGGATGATGCTAAGAAATTCAACGCCTTCATGCGTGAAAGAAAAGAATTTGCCACCGACTTTGTGGTTACGGCTTTAAAACACCGGAAAAAATGAAAAGAATATTTGCAGCCGCCGTGCTGGTCTCAGCAATGACTGTCTCCTGGTCGCAGCAGACAGTGACGCTCTGGCAGTGTTATGACTCTGCCGCCTCCGTAACCCCTTTATCCGGCGAGAAGGAACTGTACCGGCAGATGACAACCCTTCGCGACCAGAACCTTGCATCATCCCGGATGCCCTCGCTTGACCTTGGAGGCAACTTCGCCTGGCAGTCCGACGTCGTCGATATGTCAGACCTGCTCTCCTCACTGCCTGTTCCTCCAGGCTCCCTGCCCTCTGTTCCCCACGAACAGTACAGGGCTACCATTGACGTCAACCAGGTCATATGGGACGGAGGGGTGACACGTAGTGCGAGGGCGGTGGAACAGGTTGTTAATGAATTGAATATGCAGCAGAATGAGGCAGATATTTACCGCCTCCGCGAACAGGTTAATAACTATTTCTTTCCACTGTTGCTCGTTGAGAGCCAGCTGGAGGTAACCGGACTGCTTGCTGATGATCTTGATGCCCGCATCAGGGACGCCTCATCAGGTTTTGAGAACGGGGTTGTTGCGTCGGTAACTCTTGATGTGCTGAAAGCTGAAAAGATCAGGGTGGAACAGATGGTATCAGAGCTCAATCACCGCTATGAAGCTCTTGTTTCAGCACTGGAGCAGGTCACTGGCATCGAAGATTTGGAAGGAGCAGAGTTGCTGCTGCCTGAGCCGGTTATCACCGGTGATGAGGCAATCGACAATCCCGAGCTGCGGCTGTTTGACCTGCGCCAGCGCCAGCTCGAGGTTTCAAAGGGCCTCCTTAAGAGCCAGCGGATGCCAAAGGCATTCGGTTTTGCCCAGGCAGGCTACGGTAGTCCCCCCGGAAACAACTTCCTCGCTGAGAACCCCGACTTCTACTACTCTCTTGGAGCGGGTATAAAGTGGAACATATTCGATTGGAACAAGAACAGCAATGAAAGAAAATCGCTTGCCATCCAGCAGCAGCTCCTGGGCCTCAAAAAGAGTGCTGCGGAAGAGTCGCTGCAGCGTATTCTCACCGTCAGGCTGGCGGAGATTAATGCCCTGCGTGATGCTGCCGGACGTGATGATGAGCTTATTGAGTTACGGAAGAAGATTTCAGGCGTCGCAGCGTCGCAGTTGAATAATGGCACCATTACTGCATCTCAATATCTTACGGAGCTGAACAGTGAGAAGCAGGCAGTCATCAGCGCTGCAGCCCGCCGGATCAGCATAGCCAGGGCAGAGGTTGATTACTTGTATATTACCGGATTTAAAAAATAATATGAAAATGAAAAACTTACTCATACCGGTCATCCTTCTTCTTGCCGCAGGATGCGGCCGCGGTGACAGTGATGCGGATGCATGGGGCACCTTCGAGGCTGATGAGGTCACTATCTCCTCCGAGACATCGGGCAGGATTGTGATCATGAATGTCACAGAGGGTACCGCGGTGGCGGGCGGCGCCGTCATCGCCGTCACCGACACCACTATGGCGGTGTTGCAGCGTGCCGAGCTTGATGCGGTGACGGCGCAGGCGCAGGCGCGCCTGGCAGGCATTGCGGCGCAGGATGCGGTCATACGCCAGCAAATGGATAACCTCAATGTCAACATTGACCGCACGCGCCGCATGCTCGCTGACGGCGCCGCCACCCAGAAACAGCTCGACGACATCACCGGGCAGATGGAGGTGCTCCGCCGGCAGTCCGATGCCAACAACACCCAACGCCGTGCCGTGGCCGCTGAGATGCAGGGGGTGGAGGCTAAACGAGCTCTCCTCAATGAACAGATATCTCGCAGTACCGTCCGCGCTCCCTTTGACGCCACAGTCATAGAGACCTACGCCTCAGCATACGAGGTCACCGCGGCAGGTAAACCCCTTGCAAGGATAGCCGACATGAAGACAATGGAACTGAAGGTGTGGGTCAGCGGAGCACAGCTTTCTGAGGTGAAGCTGGGAGCAGAATGCACTGTACGGATTGACGACAGGGAGAAAGGATTCAGAGACTTCCCCGGCACCGTAAAACACATCTCCGAAAAAGCTGAGTTCACACCGAAGATCATCCAGACAAAGGAAGAGCGTGTCACACTCGTCTATGCCGTGACAATTGAGGTCCTCAACGACGGCTCAATTAAGGCAGGAATGCCCGGAGAAGCAATCTTTAACTGAGATGACAGCCATCGAGGCATATAACATCACTCACAGGTACGGCAGGGTAACCGCTCTCGACGACATCTCATTCAACGTAGGCGAGGGGGAACTGTTCGGTTTTATCGGTCCTGACGGGGCAGGCAAGACAACCCTCTTCCGCATCGCCGCCACACTCATCATCCCGGCAGGCGGCAGAATGACCCTCTTCGGACTCAACACAGTCAGCCGGTACCGTGAGCTTCGTAACCACATAGGGTATATGCCGGGGCGATTCAGCCTCTATCATGACCTCACCGTGGAAGAGAATCTTAATTTCTATGCCACTATCTTTGGAACTACGATTAAGGAGAACTATCACCTCATCGAACCGATTTACAAACAGATAGAGCCGTTTAAAAAGCGACAGGCCGGACGCCTCTCCGGCGGCATGAAACAGAAACTGGCACTCTCCTGCGCATTGATCCACAAGCCCAAAATACTGATACTTGACGAGCCCACAACAGGTGTTGACGCTGTCTCACGCACGGAGTTCTGGGAGATGCTGACACGACTGAAGGGAGAAGGAATCACAATAATTGTCTCTACACCCTACATGGATGAGGCCCTGCGCTGTGACCGCATCGCACTTATACAGGCGGGCAGGATATTGGACATAAATACCCCCGACAGCATACGCCGGTCATACAGCCAGCAACTCTACGCAGTCAGGCACCCGGAAAAGTACAGGCTACTGCTGGCACTCCGTTCATTAAGCTCCGGGATGGCAGTGGCTGGGCAGCCCACACCACAAATGAGGACGCTGGCGGAAGGTCAATCCCACTCCTGCCTGGCAGATGCAGGTCAGGGCACACTTTCCGAGACACCGGCACCAACGGGTCAGCACTTCTCTGCGGCCAGGCCCATGGCCGGAAACGCTGAGCCATTTGGCGACTCTGTCCACATTACACTCTCCGCAGGCACCACTCCGGCTGAGCTGACAGCAGCGCTGACATCCGCAGGCCTCACCGGCGCCAAGGTCACAGAGATCGTCCCCGGCATAGAAGACGTATTCCTTGAACTGATGAAGAAGGAGGTCTGAAGGTCTGATGTCTGAGGGTCTGATCCGCCAGCTGGCGGATGAAGGTCTGAAGTCTGAAGGTCTGAGGTCTGAAGG
>DCSU01000001.1:6201-6624 GCA_002325785.1 Bacteroidales bacterium UBA1458
AAAAGACCTCGTGAAGAGGTTCGGGTCATTCGTGGCAAATGACCACCTTACCTTTGATGTCTATAAGGGTGAGATATTCGGATTCCTCGGCGCCAACGGCGCGGGTAAGACAACGGCAATCAGAATACTCTGCGGACTGTCGCGCCCCACCTCCGGCAAGGTAACCGTGGCAGGCATCGATGCCAGCCGTCCGGAAGAGATAAAGAAACGAATAGGCTATATGTCTCAGNNATCTACGGCATGACAATGAAAGAGATCCGTCCGCGCAGGGAGCAACTGCTCGAAAAACTCAACTTCAGCCAGCAGGGTGACATGCTTATAAAATCCCTGCCCCTGGGATTCAGGCAGAAACTGGCCTTTGCCGTGGCAGTCTTCCACGACCCTGAAATTGTGTTTCTCGATGAACCCACCAGCGGCGTTGAC
>DCSU01000072.1 GCA_002325785.1 Bacteroidales bacterium UBA1458
CTCCCCGGGCAGCATCTCTCCGACCTGACAGAGATACACTCGCATCCTATGGCCATACAGCAGTGCAACGTCTTCCTTGATAAAATGAGGAGGAAAGGAGTGAAGGTGGTCGAGACTGTCGATACAGCCCTGAGTGCCAGGCTGATCAGCGAGGAGAAGCAATACGGTATTGGCGCCATTGCCAGCAGTACTGCTGCGGCCATGTACAAACTTGCCATCATCAAAAAGGAGATCGAGGCCGACAGGCAGAATTTCACCCGCTTCCTGNNGCCCTGCCGCCAGCAACATGGAAAGCAATGCTGACAAGGCGATGGTATGCTTCTCACTTCCTCACAAGGTCGGATCACTATCACAGGTACTGTCAGTGCTCGCCTTCTATCAGGTCAGCCTTACAAAGATCCAGTCGCTGCCCATAGTCGGCAAACCTTGGGAATACCTGTTTCATATAGACCTCGTCTATACCGATTTTCAAAGGTACCGCATGGCTCTCGATGCCATCCGTCCCCTTACCGAGGGCCTGGAGATAGTAGGAGAATTCAGGCAGGGAGCAATACCTTTTGATGGTGCACATAATTAAAAAGAATGGAAAACAAACAGTCTATAGACAGGCCTCAGATAAATGCAGCAGCGCGCACGGAGCTGGTAAGTGAGTACTACTTCTCGACCAAACTGGCCGAGATAGCCATGATGCGACAGCAAGGCATAGATGTGATCAGCCTCGGGATAGGGAGTCCTGACATGCCGCCTGCGCCCAACGTAATTGAGGCTCTCGCCAGGAATGCCTCCGACAGCCGCAATCACGGCTACCAGAATTACCGTGGAATACCCTCGCTCAGGCATGCCTTTGCAGATTGGTACCTAAATTATTTCACTGTGGCGCTCAACGCTGAGACTGAGATATTACCGCTGATAGGTTCCAAGGAGGGTATAATGCACATCAGCATGGCGTTCCTCGATCCGGGTGATGAAGTCCTGGTCCCTGATCCCGGTTACCCGGCTTACGGCGCTGCCGCGAAGCTGGCCGGAGGAAGTGTAAGAACCTATGACCTGACAGAAGCAAACGGCTGGATGCCTGATATTGAGGCCATCGAAGCCTCGGGAACATCAAAGGTCAAACTGATGTGGATCAACTACCCGCACATGCCTACGGGCACGAAAGCCACAACAGGACTCTTTGAACGGCTGGTAGCCTTTGCCCGGAAGCATGGGATCCTCCTGTGCAATGACAATCCATACAGTTTCATACTCAATACCGATCACCTGAGTCTCTTCTCCGTGCCTCGGGCCCGCGATGTGGCCCTCGAGCTGAACTCCCTGAGCAAATCGCATAATATGGCAGGGTGGAGGATAGGCATGGTTGCCGGAAGCAGTACCTTTATCAATGCCGTGCTTAAGGTGAAGAGCAACATGGATTCGGGTATGTTCCAGCCACTTCAGGCTGCAGCCGCGGAGGCGCTGGCGGCGCCGGAGGAGTGGTATGCAGCGCTCAACGCCAATTACCTCCGGCGCCGTCAGAAGGCCGCGGAGATAATGAACACCCTGGGTTGCACATTCGACCCGGCGCAGTCGGGACTGTTTCTCTGGGGCAGAATACCGGATCACTACAGCGATGCAATCGGCCTTACGGAGGAACTCCTCCATCAGAAGCATCTCTTTATTACTCCCGGAAACGTCTTCGGCAACAACGGGGCGAGATACATAAGGATTTCGCTCTGCGCCCCGGAAGAGGTTCTGCAGGCAGCATTAGAGCGTATTGTAAAACATTAAATATCAGTTATATATAAATTTAACTTAAGATTTTATGTCTGCAAATATCTGCATGGTAGGTTTGGGCCTCATAGGAGGATCCATGGCACGGAGCCTCAGGCTCAACGGCTTCTCGGGACGTATCACTGGCGTGGAGAGCAACCCCCATCACTGCACCATAGCTATGTACCGGGGACTGGCCGACGAGTTCCTTCCGCTGGAGGAGGCTGTAGAGAAGTCAGATATCATTATCCTCTCCGCCCCTGTGGATGTCAACTGCAGGCTGCTGCCACATGTTCTGGATATGATCGGTGGTACCACCAAGGTGGTCACCGATATGGGATCAACCAAGGCTGACATTGCCGCTGCGGTGGCAGAACATCCCGCACGCGGCAGATACGTATCGGCACACCCGATGGCAGGCACCGAGAACTCCGGCCCGGCTGCGGCCCTCGACAAGCTTTTCTTCGACAAGGTGGCAATAATATGCGATCCGGAGAAGAGTGATGAGGATGCACTCGAACTTATCACCGCCCTTCTGCAGTCGTTTAACATGCGGATACAGTATATGAACTCCTCTGAACATGACGTCCATGTGGCTTATGTATCTCATATATCGCACATCACCTCATTCGCCCTTGCGCTCTGCGTGCTTGACAAGGAGAAGGACTACAAGAACATAATGTCGCTTGCGGCTGGAGGCTTCGAGAGTACCGTACGCCTGTCAAAGAGCAATGGCGATACCTGGGCTCCGATCTTCATCGGCAACTCCGGACCGATACTGGAGGTGATAGACACCTACATCGAGAAAATGCGACTCTTCAAGACACATATAAGTAACGGCGATGACGCCGCACTGAGGCAAATTATGAAATCGGCAAACGAGATAGGCCTTATACTCAAATAAATACCGAATATACCATGAACAAACAGAATAATCAAACAGCGAAAAAAAGGCTGGACATAATTCCGATAGAGGAGTGGCCGATCTACAGGCAACGGCCCCTGGTAATTGCCGGTCCCTGCAGCGCAGAGAGCGAGGCGCAGGTGATGAAGACTGCTGAAGTCCTTGCAGCCTCGGGCAGGGTTGATCTCTACCGTGCCGGCATCTGGAAGCCCCGCACGCGTCCCGATCAGTTTGAGGGTGTGGGTTCGGTGGGACTGGCCTGGCTCAGGCGTGTCAGGGATGAATTAGGGCTCCCAGTCTCAGTGGAGGTGGCTAATGAGAAGCATGTATATGAAGCTCTCAAGCACGGCGTCGATGCCGTTTGGATCGGAGCACGCACCAGCGTTAATCCCTTTGCGCTCCAGGAGATAGCCAATGCCCTTAAGGGTGCAGATGTGATGGTGTTTGTGAAAAACCCCATCAATCCCGACCTCGAGCTCTGGATAGGGGCTATAGAACGCATCAGCAAGGCAGGAATAAAGCGTTTGGCAGCCATCCACCGGGGCTTTTCTTCATGGGAGAAGAGCTCGTTCCGGAACCAGCCGAGATGGCAGATACCTGTACAACTGCGTCAGCGCATACCAAACATGGGGCTAATCTGCGATCCGAGCCACATCGGGGGCGACAGGGCGTTCATCGGCGACCTGTCGCAGAAAGCGATGGACCTGAACTATGACGGCCTGATGATAGAAACGCATATCGATCCTTCTGTTGCGCTGAGCGATAAAAAACAGCAGGTCACCCCCTCAGAGCTAATCGCGATACTCGACACCCTCATCCTCAGGTCACCAACCACGGATAACCCCGAGTTCCTCGAGACAATAGAGGACCTGCGAAGCCAGATAGACGTCTATGACAACCTCCTGCTTGATATCCTCGAGAGCCGGATGCAGTTGGCAGAGACAATAGGTAAGTTCAAGAAGGAACATAACATCACCATCCTTCAGAGCAGCAGATGGAAAGAGGTGGTGGGTAATGCGGTTGATAAGGGGGTAAGGAAGGGTCTGACACCCGAATTCATTCATACAATACTGGAGGCCATACACCAGGAATCGATCACCCACCAGATGAAAGTGATGAAAGAAGANNTAAATTAGTATCCCGGTATACAGTTCAAACCACTTAACAGAGACCCTTAAATGGATATCACCGTTCGTCCCTCTGCCCTTAAAGGAAAGATTGAGGCGCCGCCAAGCAAAAGCCTGACTCAAAGAGCTATAGCTGCAGGACTACTGGCACGGGGTNNCGTCCCTCAACTCTTAAAGGAAAGATTGAGGCTCCGCCAAGCAAGAGCCTTACTCAGAGGGCTATAGCTGCAGGCATGCTGGCGCGGGGAACCACTTTGATCCATGATCCCTCTTTCTGCAATGACTCTCTTGCCGCAATCAGGATGGCTGAGGCCCTGGGAGCCGCTGTGTCAATTGAGGGCCGAAGCATCACTGTTGTGCCAGGGCCCCTGTCAGCCGCGCCAGTGATATTGCACTGCGGAGAGTCGGGACTGGCCCTCCGCATGTTCTCGCCGGTGGCGGCGCTGCTTTCTGATGAGGTTACCCTGACCGGCGAGGGATCGCTGTTGAAGAGACCCGTAAAGATGATCAGCGAGGCTCTGAGCCAGCTGGGGGTGACAGTCAGGTCGAACAATGGCTATCTGCCTGTCGCGCTCAGCGGCAGGCTCAGGGGAGGCAGTCTCGCTATCGACGGCTCCACCGGGTCACAGCTGCTGACGGGATTACTTATGGCGCTGCCGCTGGCAGGGGAGGAGAGTCTTATAGAGGTGTCCGAACTTAGGAGCAGGCCATATATCAGCCTCACCCTAAAGTTGCTGGAGGATTTCGGCATCAGGATTAATAGCACCGGCTTCAGCCAATTCGTCATTCCGGGAAACCAGTCGTACCGTCCCTGCGAATACAGGGTTGAAGGCGACTGGAGCGGGGCGGCGTTTCTGCTTGTTGCGGGTGTCCTTGCAGGGGCCCCGGGGGAGGATGTGACGGTCGGTAACATTGATGTCAGCAGCATGCAGGCCGACAGGGCAATCATGCAGGCGTTGGAGGATGCCGGTGCGCGCTTGAATATTAGCGCCACAGGAATCAGTACAACGCGATCTGAGCTCAGTGCTTTCACGCTTGATGCCACCGACTGTCCCGACCTGTTTCCGCCACTGGCAGCGCTGGCTTCATGTTGCAGCGGGACAAGCCGCATAAGGGGTGTGGGCCGGCTTGCACATAAGGAGAGCGACAGGGCTGGGGCAATCAGCGAGGTTCTGGCTGCTTTGAATGTCGTATCGAGCATCAAGGGCGACGAGTTGCTGATCACAGGCGGAGAGATCAGCGGGTCACTGGTCTCATCACATAACGACCATCGCATCGCCATGATGGCAGCCGTGATGGCCCTGAGAGCCACCGGCGCGGTGACAATAGAGGGAGCGGAAGCAGTGGACAAATCGTTCCCCGACTTCTT
>DCSU01000039.1:0-1705 GCA_002325785.1 Bacteroidales bacterium UBA1458
GTCCACAGTCAATCAATAAGTTAAGGACTGCCGACTGAGGACTGCCGATTGCCGGCTGAACTACTGCCTTCCCGATCCGCCAGCCGGCGGATGCGGGATTGATTCTCCTCCTTCGTCGGAGCCTCAAACTGCCTATTGCCTATTGCCGACTTTCACTACTGCCTATTGCCTATTGCCTACTGCCTGGAATGAGCATCATGCTGTCGCCGTAACTGAGGAAGCGGTATCCCGATGAGAGGGCATGATCATAGATGTTCCTCCATGCCGGGCCGGTGAATGCGGCAACAAGCAGGAGCAAGGTGCTGCCAGGCTGGTGAAAATTGGTTATCATGTTGCTGACAAACCGGAACCTGTAACCCGGGACAATGATAATATCAGTCTTTGCTTCCAGAACACTCACGCCCTTCCTCTTCATCACCTCCAGCAGCCTGTCTATTGCGACATCGGGTTCCATTAATGCTTCCGATTCATAGGGCTCCCACTGAGATACAAATGGTATGCCCTCCGAGGGCCAGAGGTCCGCTGCAGAGCTCAATCCGAGCCAGTAGAGACTCTCGAGGGTGCGGACGGTGGTTGTTCCCACCGCCGTTATCTTCTTGCCTCTGAGCTGCTCTAAGGTATCCCTGTCGACAAAGAAATGCTCGGTGTGCATCATGTGGTCACTGATCACCTCCGATTTTACCGGTCTGAAGGTGCCGGCACTGACATGAAGGGTCACATCGGCTCTCTCAATACCCCTCTCTGACAGTCCTGCCAGAACCGCAGGAGTAAAATGCAGTCCCGCCGTGGGCGCGGCCACGGATCCGTTGATACGGGCGTAGAGGGTCTGATAAGAGGTCACGTCACTATCCTCATCGGCCCTTCCGAGGTAGGGCGGAACCGGCATGTGGCCCATGGCCTCCAGCACGTCAGCAAAGAAGAGCATGCCACCACCCCAGGAGAATCTGACAATGAAGGCATCGCCCTCTGCACTGACTCTCTCCACTGTCAGCCGGTGTTCACTCCGGCCGTGAGTGAAGATTGCCTGAAGGGAGCCCTGTTTCCACCGCTTGAGGTTGCCTATCAGGCACTTCCATTCGACAGGTCCGGCAGATGCCAGGTTTAGAGCAAATTCGCCGGGATTATGCGGCTCAAGACAGAATACCTCGATCAGTGCCCCTGTCTCCTTCCTGAAGAGCAGCCTGGCCCTTATCACCCTGGTGTTGTTGAAGACCATGAGGCTCTCCGGTTCAATCAGCGAGGGTAGCTCACTGAAAACCCTGTCAGTGATCGCTCTGCCATCCCAGAGAAGCAATTTGGAGTTGTCCCTCTGTGTCAGGGGATACTTCGCTATCCTCTCCTCCGGGAGCTCATAGGTGTAATCAGCTGTTCTTATCTTCAGATAATCGTTTTTCATATCTCAGGAGGCGCAAAAATAGCTAATTTTGGGCATAACTATTTTCTCATTGAAAAGTAATCGCACATATCGCCTTGCGGCCGGCAGAGCGAACGTCAGGGAGGTGGACCTGCATCTCAGACCCGGAGGTGGAGGCCCTGTTGTAATTGACCGTCAGCTGGCACGCTTCAGGGGCGAGATGAACAGCGCCATCAGGTCCGGCCTGCACGAGATAGTTTTCATACATGGCGTTGGCACGGGCAGGCTGAAGGAGGAGATACGCATGATCCTTGCCGCAGAATACCCCGCGTGCAGTTGTCAGGACGCCCC
>DCSU01000039.1:1845-11350 GCA_002325785.1 Bacteroidales bacterium UBA1458
GAGAGCGCCATCCTTCCTAACGGGAAGATATCCGAAAGGGTATAGCAGTGTAACAGAAAACAACAGTCACGCCTCCGGGCGGGGAATTGGTGAAAAGGTGAGGTAAAAGCTCACCGGTCCCTGTGGTAACACGGGGAGCCGTACACCTGATGGGTTGAAAGACCATGTATACCGGCGTCTGAGGGCTGCTCGCCCGAGCCGGGGGGTAGGTCGTACGAGCCCGCAGGCAACTGCGGGACCAGATAAATGACGGAACAGATGCATAATCCTCTTGCAGGATGCCGCATCCCGACAGAACCCGGCTTACAGGCCTGCCTTGAAATAAGAGATGCCACCCTCAACGGGTGGCATCTCTAATATTGATAAACCTGTTAATTATCAATAAATTGACACGATCAGGCTTCGCACTGAGTGATAACCGTTAATTGATCTTAAAGACGGAATCATCAAGCACCTTGTCGAGCTCGATCTTGTCAACAGTCATACCCCCAAGCTCCTGGCCGTTGACCATCTGGATGATGACCTTGCCGAACTTCACCCCGCCGACTTCCATGTATTCCTTGATATAGGATTCGACCTCCATCACCTGTCCCATCTGTTCTACCGATGCCACTGTCTTGACGGTCAGGAAACTCTCCTTGTCGACGAATGCGGTCGACGACTTGCCGGCTTCGTCGGTAATAATAAGCTTGTATGCAGGCTTGCCATCAACGGCTTCCTCACCCTCAAGCTTGAGCCTGCCGGCTTTGAATGCCTCCAGCAGGTTGTCGCGGAACATGTTGTATTCCTGAATGCCGCCGAGCTGGTCAGCCGGTATCTCCATCGGCTCAGTCATGCCTGCCAGTGGATTCACCATGAAGCCTTTTTCACCGTCAAAGGCAGTGATGATCTCCATCCCGCTGTAGGTGATGACCATCTTCACCTTGCCCGGCTTCTTAACCATGATGCTCATAGGCATTTCGGTTCCCATCTGGCTAACCCTGCCCTCCATGCAGAGGGTGGTGGCTTTCTCCAGGTTCTCTGATCCGTTGGCTGCATAGTACTTGTTTACGATCTCATCCAGCGTCTGGGCACTGCAGACTGATGCCATGAGTAGAGCTGAAATAAGGATAATTGACTTTTTCATAATAATTTAATTAGTAGATTTTTAAAAAGAGTTAACTGTAGTTCTTATTAATGTAAGTTTTTTAAGCAGATCGTCGAGCAGATCAAGCCTCAGCATATTGGCTCCGTCGGAGAGGGCTGTGGCTGGCTCGGGATGGGTTTCGATGAATACTCCGTCCGCTCCGGCAGCAATGGCGCACATGCCTATCGTCTCTATCATGTCCGGCTGTCCGCCTGAGACGCCGCCCTCCTGGTTGGGCTGCTGCAGCGAGTGGGTGATGTCCATGATCACCGGCGCCCCGATCTGTTTCATGATGGGGATGTTGCGCATGTCAACCACAAGGTCGTTGTACCCGAAGAAGCTGCCGCGCTCGGTGAGCATCACCCTGTCGTTGCCCGAGTCCCTTATCTTACCGGCAACAAACTTCATGGAGGCACCTGAAAGAAACTGGCCCTTTTTGACGTTTATGACCTTTCCCGTTCGGGCTGCAGCCACAAGGAGGTCGGTCTGGCGGCAGAGGAATGCCGGGATCTGCAGCACGTCAACATACGTTGCAGCAAGTTCAGCTTCCTCAGGCGAGTGAATGTCGGTCACCACCGGCACGGAAAATTCAGACCGCACGGCGCCAAGAATCTCAAGTGCCTTCTGATCACCAAGACCTGAAAAGGAGTCTAGTCGTGAACGGTTTGCCTTGCGGTATGATGATTTGAATATCAGTGGTATATGGTACTTGTCACAGAGTTTGACCACCTCCCCGGCTACCCTGAAAGTCATCTCTTCGGATTCCACAACACAGGGACCGGCAAGAAGCAGGAAATTTCCGCTCTCACTGAATTTTAAAAACGGAATGTTCAGTTGACTGACTTTCATGCTATAAATTTACTAAAATTTCTATTTGTCATCTGTACGATATTTGTAAATTTTCTGCCATCTGGCTGAAAGTTGTTTACGAATATCATCCTCACGGGCATTTTGCCCCGGTTCGTAAAATACCTTGCCGGAGATCTCCTCAGGAAGGTAGTTGAGATCGACAAAATTTCCTTCGAAATCGTGCGCATATTTATAATCCTTGTGATAGCCGAGATCCTTCATCAGCCGTGTGGGGGCATTTCGCAGGTGCAGCGGCACTGGCAGGTCGCCGTGCCTGTGCACCGCCCCTATGGCGTTCTCAATGGCCATGTATGCGGCGTTGCTCTTCGGTGATGTGGCAAGGTAGAGTGCTGTCTCCGAGAGTATTATCCTCGACTCCGGCCAGCCTACGAGGTTGACGGCGCTGAAGCAGGCCTGTGCCAGCAGCAGGGCATTGGGATTGGCCAGTCCGATGTCCTCTGCAGCCAGTATCACCATGCGGCGGGCGATAAACTTGACATCCTCTCCGCCCTCGACCATGCGGGCCAGCCAGTAGACCGACGCATTGGGATCAGAGCCTCTCAGCGATTTGATAAAGGCTGAGATGATGTCAAAATGATGCTCACCGTTCTTGTCGTACAGGGCCAGGTTCTGCTGCACATGACTGAGAACCATTTCATCTGTAATAACTATCTCCTCACTGCCCTTCTCTGCCTCCAGCGAGACCGTCAGCTCCAGCGCGTTATAAAGCTTTCGCGCATCGCCGCCACTGATGCGTATCAGCGCCTCGTACTCCTCGACTCTTGTCTTGTACTGCGAGAGATAATAGTCATGCGCCAGCGAATGATCGACCAGCTTTTTGAGTATCTCATCATCAAGCGGTTTAAGCACGTATACCTGGCAACGCGAGAGCAGTGGAGAGATGACCTCGAAAGAGGGATTCTCAGTGGTGGCGCCGATCAACGTGATGATACCCTGCTCTACAGCACCAAGCAGCGAGTCCTGCTGCGATTTGTTGAAGCGATGGATCTCGTCTATAAAGAGTATTGGATTGGGCTTGCCGAAGAACTGCTGACTCCTTGCCTTTTCAATGGTCTCCCGAACCTCCCTGACACCACTGTTAACGGCGCTGAGCTGGAAGAAGGAACGCTCCAGCTTCGAGGCCACAATCCTTGCCAGTGTGGTCTTTCCAACCCCTGGAGGACCCCACAGAATGAACGAAGGTACGTTCCCTGACTCGATTACCTTCCTCAGTACACCGTCAGAACCGACCAGGTGATCCTGACCGGCGAATTCATCGAGCGACTTAGGTCTTAACCTGTCTGCAAGTGGCTGATTTGAAAACATATGGCAAATACACAAATTCTCCCGCAAATTATTACAAAATCAGTTGCATCGTCACGTTTTTTGACACATTCGCGGAAATTATTTTCTCCGGATGAAATAAATTAATACATTTAGCAATTAAATTTCAATCCACACATACTGTTTGTATCAAGAATTCGTTTAGTAACAGGATATTATCAAATTCCGGTAACTATGAAAAAACCTCTGCTGATCACCCTAATCATACTTGCGGTTCTTCTTTTAATTCCGGCTGTAAGCTTCATCAGGTGGGCTTTCCAGGAAAAAAAGCCGATAGATGTTGTCATACTGGACAAGACCGTTCCCACTCTTGACAGAATGGGTCACCGGTCGTTTATTTACGTAATGACTAACGGAAGATTTGTTAAAGGAGAAAAGGGAGGCAGCTACTCTGCAGCAAAGGACTATTACGGCTTCGTTCCGCTGAGGCCGGTGAGAGAGAAACAGTTCAAAAAAACCGACTTCCGACTTACCGAACTTATTGAGCTTGCAGAGAACAATGACGCTCTTTATTATGCTGACACCTACGGGGTTTTCTTCAACGACTGGTACCAGGGGATAAAGAAGGCACGCCGGTCGCGCAAGTTGTATGGCGGACTTAACAACAACGACTACCTGCTGATGTCAGAGATGAAGAAACGCGACAAGCTGGTGCTTGTTGAATACAATACCTTTGATTACCCCACGGCAGGGCTCGAGAGATTCAAGACCGAAGAGCTCCTCGGTATCTCATCAACAGGATGGATGGGGCAGTATTACAGCAGACTTGACACTATCTCCTCTGACGGAGCACCCGGCTGGATGCCAGCCCTCTACAGGAAGCAGTACCGTGAACCCTGGACATTCACAAAGTCAGGTGTGGTTCTCCTGAAGGAAAACAGCATCATCGTGCTCGAAGAAGGCAGTCACCTGGCATCAGCACTTCCGCTGATAGTAACCAGTGAGACCTATGCCGGCCAGTTCAATGTACCGCAGGAGGTAGCCTTTACCAATAGTTTTGATATCATCGACGCGGGCCAGAACAGCGTAGTTTCCGAATTCGTGCTGAAGACAACTCCCGCTGGTGATTCACTGCTCGCTGACAACAGCCTCAAGGCGGTCTTCCCTGCAGTGACACTGGAGCCGCTGGTGCAGCGTACTTTTTATTTCTCGGGCGATTTCGCAAATAATGATGTGCCGTGCTGGACAGCCAGGTTCAAGAATTTCCAGAAAGGCGGCAAGGCGCTGCTCTATTCCGATAATGAAAACGATCCCAGAAGGTTCTTCTGGCTCTTTTACAAGCCGCTGATAACCAAGATTTTCACTGATTACCAGGCAGGAGCAACCGGGAAATAAATTGAAAGATATAAGGAAAACAGGCTTCGGGCCTGTTTTTTTTATTTCATGGGGTACCCTCTTGTCTCTCTTGCTGAACACTACGGCACAGGTTATGTTCTATGAAGGTTACTTCATATCTTTATGTTCATTTTTGCAGCAATGAAAGCAACTATAGTACAGTGCGGACTGAAGTGGGAAGACAAGAGCGCAAACCTCGCGCATCTCTCTTATATGCTTGAAGGTGCAGCCCCCGGCAGCGGGATTGTTGTGCTGCCCGAGATGTTCACCACGGGATTCACCATGAACCCTGAACCACTTGCCGAGGGCATGGACGGCCCCACGGTGAAGTGGATGAAGGAACGGTCCTCCGCTGGAGGATATGCCCTGTGCGGCTCGCTAATCATTGAGGAGGAGGGCCAATTCTTTAACCGCCTCCTGCTGGTAACGCCTGAGGGCCAGGTCTCCTTTTATGACAAGCGCCATCTCCATTCCTTGAGCGGGGAACATACTGTTTACAGTCGTGGCAACAAGCGTGTTGTGGTCAGTTACCGCGAGTTCAGCTTCAATCTCCAGGTGTGCTATGATCTTCGCTTCCCTGTATGGTCAAGGAACCGCGGCGACACGGACGTTATCATCTATTCGGCCAACTGGCCCTCTGTCCGCAGCAATGTCTGGAAGGCGCTGCTGGTTGCGCGGGCTATAGAAAACCAGTGCTATGTCATCGGGGTCAACAGGGTGGGAGAAAATCCGGACGGTACCACCTACACGGGCGATTCGGCCATCATAGGTCCCCGCGGCGAGATGCTGGCCTCCCTGGAGCCCGGCGCCGAGGGTGTTGCCTCAGCCATGCTCTCAATGGAATCACTTGTGAAATACCGAACTGACATGCCCATCTGGAGGGATGCCGACCCCTTTGAGTTGATTTAGGCTACACATGCGGTAAGTCTACAGTCTACAATCGGCAGTGGGCAGTCATATCAGGCAGTAGGCAATTGGCAATTGGCAATAGTGTTGGCAATATCAAGGTAGATATTGCATATTATGCAGTAAATCAGACTACTGCCTACTGCCTACTGCCTATTGCCAGTTGCCTTGCTTAGCGCAGCGAATAACACCTCCGCCGGATGCAGGGTAATCCTCCCCGTGCCGTCCTTCACATGATGCCGGCAGCTTGTGCCCGGTGCACAGATGATGGTCTTGGCCGCTGCGGCTCTCACATCGGGGAAAAGAACCATCTCCCCAACCTTCTGCGAGAGCTCATAATGCTCCTTCTCGTAACCAAATGCCCCGGCCATGCCGCAACAGCCCGACGGGATTTCCCTTACCTTATAACCTGCAGGGATGCTCAAGGCCTCAATTACAGGCGCAGAGGTGGTTATCGCCTTCTGCTGGCAATGGACATGCACCAGCACCTCGGCAGCATCACTGCGGAACATCTCCCGAGTTATTCTTCCCTCTTTGAACTCACTGACAATGAACTCCTCAAGTGTAAAGGTATTTGCAGACAGCATCAGCGCCTGCTCCAGGTGATCATCACCGGCAAGCTCCGGGAACTCATCGCGGAACCCGAGGATGGCAGAAGGCTCAATACCCACCAACGGCCGCTCGGCGCTTACGAGAGGAGCAAAAGTCTCAATATTCTTGATAATCAGTTTCTTCGCCTTGCGGAGAAACCCTTTGGAAATATATGTTCTGGCACTGGCGGCATGTTTGACAGCTATGATTTTGTAGCCCAGGCCGGTAAGAAGCTTCGCGGCGCTGATGCCGATATGCGCATCATTATTGTCGGTGAACTCATCGATGAACAGGCAGAGTTCGCCTACAGGTTCGGCAGGATTGATCTTTTCCAGGTTCCTCCTGAGCCACCTTCTGAAGGTGATCGGAGCAAGGAGAGGGATGCTGCGCACTGTGGCAAATCCCGTGACTTTCTTGATAATAAGTGAAGTAAACTTGTTGGATGCAAAGAAGTTGAATATGCCCGGTATGACTGAGAAGAGACTGTAAAGATCAGGCAGTGAGGCTATCATGCGTGTCCGCAGTGAAGGCGGATGAACATCATTATAATGCTGCAGAAACTCCGACTTGAGTTTGGCAATATCTACTCCCGAAGGACACTCGCTGCGGCACCCCTTGCAGGCCAGGCAGAGATCAAGGATTTCGTATATCTCGCGACTGTCCCACGGATTCTCTTTGTCGGCATACAGCATCTCCCTCAGGATATTAGCCCTCGCCCGTGTCGTCAGCCTCTCGTCGCTTGTGGCCATGTAGCTGGGGCACATCGTGCCGCCAATGACGCTGCTCTTGCGGCAGTCGCCCGACCCGTTGCATTTTTCCGCGGCCCTGACAACTCCACCTACATTTGAGAAATCATACCAGGTCTTAAGCTCTGGCGTCGGCCTCCCCGGCGTGTACCTCAGTGAGGTATCCATAGGAGGGGTGTACACTATCTTGCCGGGATTGAGGATGTTATGCGGGTCGAAGCTGCGCTTGATCCGCTTGTTGAGCTCGTAGTTATGCTCACCTATTATCAGGGGTATGAACTCTCCCCTGAGACGACCGTCGCCATGCTCGCCGCTCATAGAGCCCCGGTACTTCTTGACTATAATGGCAGTCTTTTCGCCTATGGTACGCAGCAGCTTAGCCTCCTCAACATCCTTGAGGTTTATGAGAGGCCTGATGTGCAGCTCTCCTGTTCCTATATGTGCATGATAGACAGACTCTTTGCCGTAGGAGGCAAGCATATCCTCAATCTCGCCCACAAAATCGCCCAGCTTGTCAACAGCCACGGCACAGTCTTCTATCAGTGATATCGGCTTGGCATCGCCCGGGATGTTTGAAAGGATGCCCAGGCCAGCCTTGCGCAGGTCCCATACCTTTTTCACATCGCCGCCCCAGACGACCGGGAATGCATAGCCCAGTCCCGCTTCTCTCATCTCTGCCTCCATTGCCGCTGCCACCGCAGTGATCTCATTACGGCTCTCAGCGCAGAACTCAACGATAAGCAGCGCACCGGGTTCGCCTTCGATGAAGAACCTGTTCCGCTTCTGACTCTCGACGGTGGCAGCCAGGTTCAAGATGTTATTATCCATCAGCTCAACCGCCCATGGCTCGTATTTCAGCGCAATAAGGTTGGCCCTGAAGGCCTCATCGCGCCTGCGAAGGTGAACGCATGACAGGGCCTTCACCGGCGGTGGCAACGGCACCAGCCCCATTTTCGCCTCGGTGACAATGGCCAGTGTACCTTCGGAGCCGGCTATCAGCCTGGCCAGATTGACAGGCCTACCGCTGCCCCGCGTGAATGGTTCGCTGTACAGCAGATCATCAAGGGCATAGCCTGTATTTCGCCTGGGGATTGTCTTCTCGGGATAGTCAGAGATAATGGAACTGCGACTGGCATCGTCATACATGATGGTATTTATCTCCTTGTAGATTAATCCTTCAGCAGTGTCGAGGGTGCATTTGTGCTTGAACTCCTCCCCTGTGAGCGGCCCGAAAACCACCTCCGAGCCGTCGTGCAACATCGCTTTCACCTCAATTATGTGATCCCTCACCGAGCCATAGACAACCGAATGGAGGCCACAGCCGTTGTTGCCGATCATGCCTCCAAGGTTGCACCTGTTGGAGGTCGATGTCTCCGGACCAAAGAGCAGCCCGTAGCCGCTAAGCACGGCATTCAGCTCATCTGGCACCACCCCGGGTTCAAGCCTTACCCACCGCTCTTCAGGATTGACCTCAAGGATCCGGGTGAAGTGCCGCGATAGATCGGCCACAATGCCCGATCCGACCACCTGTCCTGCCAGAGAGGTGCCTGCTGCCCTCGGAATGATGCCGGTGTGATGAGAAAATGCGTAGGAGAGAAGCTTCTTCAGATCCACTCTGTGGCGGGGAAAGACTACCGCCAGCGGCTCCTCACGGTATATGGAGGCATCGGTGGCATACATAAGCCGTGAGGCTTTGTCGATACGTACCTCGCCCTCAAGTGAGGCTGCAAGAACCTCTAAATCCTTCGTAGTAACATCACTCTGCATCTGCCTCGGTTTCCAGCATCAAAAATAGAGATTTGCAGCGTCCGGAGGGAGCCAGAGAAGCAGTTTTCGAAAAAAATCAGTTAATATTTTAAAAATCTGATTTTAATCATGTAGTTGATAATTGCGCGGTTGCACTTTTTTTGTACTTTTATCCCGACACGTTTAATAAACTAAATTATTGATATACAATGGAATTGCTTGAACAGATCAAAATGAATGCCATCAGGCATAATAAAAGAATTGTCTTGCCGGAAGGGACGGAAGAAAGGACTCTCAAGGCGGCTGATGCGATAATTGCTGAGAACATAGCGCGCATCACCCTGATTGGAAATCCGGCGGAGATAAAGGCAATGGCAGAGACATTTGGTCTGAAAAATATTGACAGGGCGGATATCATTGATCCCGTCAGCCATCCAAAGAAGGAGCAGTATATTGACCTGATGGTAGAGCTTCGCAAGAGCAAGGGTCTGACCAGGGAAGAGGCTTCAAAGCTGATCGAAGACCCTCTCTATCTTGGGGTAATGATGATCAAGAGCGGCGATGCCGACGGTGAGGTTGCAGGTGCCAGGAACACCACGGGAGATGTCCTGAGGCCGGCATTCCAGTATGTCAAGACTGCCCCCGGCATATCCGTTGTCTCCGGGGCATTCATAATGATACTGAAGGACAAGGAGTTTGGTGCAGACGGCATCATTGTTTTTGCAGACGGAGCCGTCCATCCCGATCCGACCGACAAGGAACTGGCTGAGATTGCCGTGGCCACAGCAAGAACCACGAAGGCTATAGTAGGCGTTGAGCCTAAAGTGGCCCTGCTCAGCTTCTCAACCATGGGCAGTGCGAA
>DCSU01000078.1:0-4374 GCA_002325785.1 Bacteroidales bacterium UBA1458
AATGACGGGATGCGTGATATAGGCTTCTATGCCGAATATGACATCCCCCTGCAGATACCGGTCCGGATCGTAGTCGGGGCCGTCAACGGAACGGGTAACAACAACCCGCAGTGGATCGCTAGACCTAACCTTGTCACAAGGGTTTCCGCAGGGGGAAATGAAGGATTCAGAGCCACCGGCAATTTCTATTATGGCGAGGAGACCTACGAACAGAACCTGGTAATGGTAGGAGCCGAGTTACGATACAGCAGGGGTAACTTCTTCATAGAGTCCGAATACATAGCCAGGAACTGGGATGATACCCTTTCAGTCAGACGTAAGGATAACGGACTGTATATCCATTCATATTACAACATCATACCTGAGAGCAGGATGATCACCATGCTATCTCCTACAGCCAGGTTTGACTTTATCGGCGGATCGGTTTTCAGCGGCAACACAGAGGCCAGCCGTTTCACCTGCGGCCTCAACATCGGGTTCGACACAAAACAGTTCTATTCCGAGATCAGGCTGAACTATGAAAACTATTTTAAAAGCCTTCTGCCTATCCATACCGACAAGCTGACCCTTGAATTCATTGGCCGATTTTAACACCTGGTAATGCTCTGTGGAAAGACCATACTGCTCCTGACCTTGCTCGCAGCCCTGCTGCCAGCGGTCTCCGGTCAAACCGCCCCTGCAGAACATGCCGGGGTGACCTGGTACACCGTCATCAGGGTGGTCGACGGCGACACTTTCTGGGTTGATGACGGCAGCGGGAAGGGATTGAAGATAAGGCTCACGGGGATTGATGCTCCTGAACCTCGAAACAGCGGAAAGAAGCTGAAGGGCTATTTCGGCTCCGAATCATCCGGTTACCTGGCACAGCTTCTGTACGGACAGGAGGTGAGGCTTGAATATGATGTCTCACGGCTCGATCGCTACGGCCGTACTCTGGCTTATGTGTACCTCAGAGACGGAACTTTTGTCAACGCTGACCTGGTTAAAAACGGCTATGCCACAGTCATGACAATGCCTCCAAACGTCAGATATGCAGATGAGTTCGTTAAGCTGGCGGAAAAGGCACGTAAGCAGAAGAGAGGTCTCTGGAAGCCAGCCCCGTCCAAGGTTGACTGAGCTNNGCCTATTGCCTATTGTCTATTGCCCGGTTAGACATCATACATCTTACCAGAAACATCTCCTTGTTCCCAATTTATGGGGATATGCAGCCAGTTTGGCACACCCTTTGCATTTATATCTTCGAAGAGCAGATCTTCATAAAACTTAAAGAGATGAAAAAGTTCATTATCACATCGGTCCTCGCAGTTCTGGCAGCAACAATGACGACAGTCAGTGCCCAGAAATACCCGAAGGAATACATGGGTCTCCCGGGTGACAACCTCAATCTCTATGCAGTCATGGACCTGTTCCGGAATTCACCTTCCCTTGAGGCCTTCGAGAGAAGCCTCAACGACATGGATTCAAGGATCAACAACCTCGACCTCAACGGAGACAACAGGGTTGACTACATCACCGTCTCCGACTACAGGGATGGAAGGGTGCACACTATAGTACTGCGGGCAGTGCTTGGCCGCAGGGAATTCCAGGATGTGGCGGTGATAACCGTCGAGAAGCTCCGCAGGAAGAAGGTGATGATACAGCTCATAGGTGATGTCGCTCTTTACGGAAGGAACTACATTATCGAACCCGTTTACTCCAAAAAACATAAATCAAAGCGCTACATTGACCCGGTATACTACGGCAATGCCCCGGTGATCAATAACTACTACTACGACATTTACGACTGGCCGGTGGTTGTGTATATCAGCAGTCCCGGCTACAGCGGCTGGGTCTCGTCATACTACTGGGGTTACTACCCTTCATACTGGGATCCCTGGAGACCCTACTACTGGGACTTCTACTACGGGTACCACTCGGGGTGGCACAACCACTACTACAGTCACTACCATCACAGTGACATACAGAGGTACAGGCGTTACAACGACTTCTACTATCACAGCATCCGCCAGGAGTCGCCTGAGGTCCGCCACAGGATAGCTGAGGGCAACTACAGGCAGACCTACTCGCGTCCCGAGCAGAGGAGCGAAGGTGCAGCACTCTATACCAGGACACGTTCTGCAGGCAACAGTGATGTAAGAGACAGGGCTCCCGCCAGCACCAGGGAAAGAAGGGAAGCAGCACCGCAGTCGGTCAGCGGAACTTCTCCGGCCCCAGCCAGTGTAACAGTCAGGAGGACCGCCACCGAAAGCAGGTCCGCGATCAGCAAGGAGAAAAGAGCGGATAGCAGGACTGAAGGCAAGAGTACATCAGACGCCGCCGCTGTCAGAAGGTCTCCTTCCACCGTAAGCAACAGGGCACCTGAGCCTGCTGTGTCCTCTGAGACCAGGGATGAGTCCCGCAGGGTCTCCACCACGGTTGAGAACAGGGCTGCCGAAGTAAAAGCAACAGAGACAAGGGCTGCAGAAAGCAGGGTCAGCGAAGAGAGGGCCGGGGAGGCAAAAGCCACCCAGGAGAGAGAATCTGAGAGAAGGGTATCTGAGGCCAGGGCTGCTGAAGCCAGCGAATTCGAGAGAAGGGCATCAGAATCGAGAGCAGCCGAGCAGAGAGCAGCACAGGAACGTGCCGCTGAAAGCAGGGCAGCTGAATCCAGAGAATCCGAGAGGAGGGTTTCTGAAGCGAGAGCTGCTGAAAGCAGGGCCTCTGAGCAGAGAGCCGCTGAAAGCAGAGCCTCCGAGCAGAGAGCTGCTGAGAGAGGAGCAGCAGAGCAGAGAGCAGCACAGGAGCNNCGTGCCGCTGAAAGCAGGGCTGCAGAAAGCAGGGCCTCAGAGCAGAGAACTGCTGAAAGCAGAGCCGCTGAAGCAAGGGAATCCGAGAGAAGGGCATCGGAAGCAAGAGCTTCTGAGCAGAGAGCTGCCGAAAACAGGGCTGCCGAAAGCAGGGCCAATGCGGAGAGAGCCGCCCAGTCAAGAGCCAACGAAGAGAGAGCTGCTGAGGCTCGCAGAGCCGAAACTGCACGCAGCACAATACCACCGGAAGACGGCACTGCCAGATTAGCCCGCAGATAAAAAGCAGTAACCAAACATAAAAATCCCGCTTGATCCCCACGGATCAGCGGGATTTTAGTTTCGCAGAACTCAAAACCTGATCACCTGCACCTGACCCCAACATTTATCTGATTTATAACAACATAATCTAATTATATGCAATAAATCACCTGATATTGTTGTTATTGTATCTGTACCAACAAAATCTGAGATGAAAGCAATGAAATCCAATCTCATAGGAGTTGCAGCGCTTGTTGCTTTAATGCTTTCGGTGATCGGTGGCTGCAAAAAAGATTCCCGGGAAATAACAGACGGTGACGGCAATGTCTACACAACAGTCACAATAGGCACGCAGGTGTGGCTTAAGGAAAACCTCATGACTACTAAATACAACGACGGTACAGCAATCCCTCATGTGACCGGCAGTGCATGGGATCCGCTCCTTACACCAGCCTACTGCTGGTTTAGCGATGTGGAAGCAAACAAGGATATCTACGGAGGCCTGTACAACCTTTTTGCAGTCAATACCGGCAAGCTGTGCCCTGACGGCTTTCATGTCCCCTCACGCGGCGAACTCCTTATTCTGACAGACTTCCTTGGCGATCTTCCCGGAGGCAAGATGAAGAGCGTCACCCTGTGGTCCGTTCCCAATGAGGGAGCAACAAACAGCAGCGGCTTCACTGCTCTGCCCGGCGGCATGCGTACATCGACATTTATACATAATGGCATGAACGGGTATTACTGGACATCAACCCTTTTTAACACAAATTCAGGTTACTATGTCTCGCTATCGTACAATGATGCACTTGTGCAGGAAGATCACCACTGGGGTTCAACAGGATTCTCAGTGCGATGCGTACGGGACTGACATCATTTCAATATCCGGCCAGGGACAGTTTTCCTGATGCCTTCTTAATTTAATTTCATAATTTTACATAACACCTATTCCGATCCTGATGAACCTCCTCTTCATCTGCACAATCAACAGGATGCGAAGCTGTACTGCGGAGACCCTCTATGCTGCGAATCCGGCACTTAAGGTTAAGTCAGCAGGCATAGCTCCCACAGCTCCCAACCAGATCACCCCGGAGCTTCTACGCTGGGCCGACAAGATATTCGTGATGGAAAACCTGCACAGGGCATTTATAACTGAAAAGTTCCATGATGTCAACCTCGATAATAAACTGATCGTCCTGGGTATCCCTGATTTCTACTACTATATGGAACCCGAACTAATCGACCTTCTCAAAGAAAAAGTTGATCCGCACATGGCACATTAGTCAGTCGGCAGTCCTCTGTCAATCAATGGATTAAGGCCTAATTTCTGCAA
>DCSU01000078.1:4388-10499 GCA_002325785.1 Bacteroidales bacterium UBA1458
CTTCAGCCCTTGAGACCTTCAGCCCTTCCCCCCAACCAAAAATATAACCGCCGTCCCCAAATCCATCACCCCGTGAAGGATGGCAAAATATGGAAATAATGCCGGCCGTTTGTATAGGGCAATCCCTATAAGCGCAGCAAAAGGCAGAAAGACCAGCCCGCGGTAAAGGACAAATTTCAGATCAGGAATCAACGGCAATGCCATGTGCTGCAGCGAGAGGAACAACACCGGAAGAACCACCGCAAGCCACTTAGGTATCCTGCTGTCCGCGAGTCCTGGCATTATATAACCGAAGTATGTGGCCAGCTCTGCAAAGACAATCGTGACAGGAAATGCAAACAACAGAATAATCGCAAGCCACTTTTCAACCGGACGGAACATCATCTCATATGGAATTGAGGGATCACCCCAGAGCCATACACTCAACAGGTAATTAGGACCAAATACAACCGGGCCGCAAAGCAGGACAAGTCCCAGAAATATCAGGATATCCTTCCTTAAGGTGACCCGGCTGAAGCGAAAAAGCCCGCAATAGCTCAACCCCTCACGCCTGAAAAGAAACCACAGGAGCGTTATGCTCACGAGGTTTGTCATTGTCGCTGCAAGCAACCAGTACCCCTCCGACCGGCTCCATGAACCGACGAAAAGGGCAATGATACCCTGAAACAACAGGAAGAGCATCAGTCTGCTCCCTGACAGAGCGATTAGCCCCGGCAGCTTCAGCGGTTCACTCCTGCCCATCATTGATTTTCTGTTTCTTAAAGAATGACCAGATGACTTCATTAGCGTCTATATCCCTGCTGGTCTTTCCAATGACCCGGGACGGCAGGTACTGAAGCCCGCCAGGCCAGGTGTGCCCTCCACCGTCTATAATGTAAAGGATCACTTCGGTGCCGTCATCCTCGTTGAGATATGCTTTCCGGGTAACGCGTGTTCCGTCGGCGGGATCCCTGTCAGGCTCTTCAGTGACAACAGGCATGGGGGAACACCCGTTCTTTTTCACCCAGTACCCGATAGACTGATCCACTGACAACACCCTCCCCAGCATCTCCTTGCCGAAGTTCCCGTAGATCTCACCGCCCTCAAACGGCACCACGGGATCATCTACATTGTTTATGGCCAGTACCGGGACATGCCTCGAAGGCGAACAATCAGAGATAAATAATACTGGAATATTCCCGTCTACGGGAGCTATAGCTGCTATCTTGTGAGATAACTCGCACGCCAAACGGTATGACATGATCGCTCCGTTGGATATTCCTGTGACGTAAACCCGTCGGTGATCGGCATTATAATCCCTTACAAACATCTCTATCAGCGCACCTATAAAGCCCACATCATCAATATTTTCAGTGTGGGCACGGTCATCAGCCTCGTCATCCATCCTGCCGTCGTTCCAGTTCAGCTCAATTCCGTTTGGATATACAACCACAAACTTATCTCTCTCAGCCAGCCTGTCAAAACCATTCCGTGTGACGAGGATCATCCCTTCTCCGTCAACTCCCCTGCCATGCAGGGCAATCACCAGTGGCATCCGAACAGATCTGTTATATGATAACGGAACATAAATATTGAAAGTCCGTTCCAGACCGTCATGTATTAATGATGCCTTATGATAGCTGCCGTACGACCCCGGAGAAGATTCCCGTCTGATCCATGATGTCACGCTCAGGAATAGTGTTATTACCTGTTTCGTCAGCGAGGTGTAAACTCCTTTTATCATCAGTATCTCCCTGGTTATCCGGTCTTCTTAATACCTATCTGTTACCCGCTGTCCGTGGGGGAACCTCATGATGGCTATTCTGATCCAGGTAATCGAGGATGATCTGCACCTCCGCCATCACCCCGTTGATGAAAGCACTTTCGTCAGGATTGAATGCCGGATGGTGATTGGTCACACCCGGTCCTGTACTGAGGTTCAGGTAACATTCGGGAGCTATCTCCTTATACCTCGCAAAATCCTCACTGGCAGTCATCCGGGGTGCATCATAGACCTTATCGCTGCCAAGGATCTTTATTGCACTGGCTCTGGCCAGCCTGTTAAGCGCCGGATCATTCTCCATCGCCGGGTATCCTGATGTATATTCCAGATTGTAAGTGGCACCGTTGGCCAGGGCTATGTTATCTATGACAGTCCTTATGCGTCCCTCTATCAACTGCCGGGTAGGTTCGGAAATGGTTCTTACCGTTCCTGCCAGCAGCGCCCTGTCGGGTATGACATTCGGCGCATTGCCCGACTGGAATTTACCAACGGAGATGACAGCCATTTCCCCGGGCGTAACGTTACGTGACACAATCGTCTGCAACGCAGTAACGATCTCAGCACCGGTCACTATCGGATCTATCCCCAGCTGAGGCATGGAACCGTGAGATCCCCTGCCCTGTATGGTCAGGTAAAACCCGTCGGAAGCAGTTGACGCAGGACCGTCGGGAAGTATGCCGACAGTACCGGGCACCTGGCCTGGACCAATATGCAGGCCAAAAAATGCTTTTACATCATTCAGTACCCCGGTCTCAATGATATCAAGGGCGCCGCCGGGACTCTGCTCTTCAGCATGCTGAAAAATAAAATAGACGGTTCCTTTGATCCGACTCTGCAATGATGAAAGCGTTGCAGCCGTGCCAAGAAGCATGGCAGTGTGCACATCGTGCCCGCAAGCATGACTTACACCATCGTTTACAGAGGCATAAGCAAGTCCGGTCTCCTCAGGCACGGGCAGTGCATCCATATCTGCCCTGAAAGCAACGGTGCTACCCGCCTTCCCTCCCCGTAAAATACCTATAACGCTGGTTGGGGTGGGCCATATCACCTCGATATTTCCGAAACTCTTAAGTATGGATGTGACATACTCCGAGGTAAACAATTCTTCATACGAAAGCTCCGGGTTCTGGTGAATATACCGGCGCCATTCTATAATTTTTTCAGCAGGGATATTCTTTACCCATGCAGGCTCCTTCTCTGACAGTCCTGAAGAACCTGATGCCAGACAGGCGGCGACATTTACCATGGAGAATAATGCGACCGCCAGAACAACCTTTTTACTTTTCATTTTATGCTTCTTCGTTAAATCGATTCTATAAAACAGACTGGGAAATTATCATTTACAAATTAACTCATTTTTAATCGCTGCAGGATGCTTCGATGTCATAAATACCTGAAACAGGCCTGGTCGGCCGGATCGTCCTTCTTAACAGGAGGGGCTGACCACAACCTTGAACCGGATCACCCGGCCCCGGCCCCGGCGAAAACATCCTTTCGTCGGAAACAATTTCTATGTAAATTTGTCCTGTATGAGATTTGTAATAACACAAAACCGGATACCATGCAAACGATATTAGGCGCTAACGGAACCATTGGAAAGCTTCTTGCGAAGGAGCTGATGTCATATACCGACAAGGTACGGCTGGTGAGCCGAAACCCGATAAGAGTCAACGAGACCGATGAGCTGCTCGCGGTCGATCTGTCTAAGCCCGGAGCTGTCGACAAAGCGGTCAGGGACTCTGAGATAGTCTATCTCGTAGTGGGATTTGATTATAAGGCTGCGGTGTGGGAGGAGAAATGGCCCGCCCTGATGAGAGACACCATAGACGCCTGCGCAAAGTACGGCGCGAAGCTTGTCTTCTTTGACAATGTATACATGTACGATAGTAATAAAATCTCTCACATGACCGAGGAGACCGCTATCAATCCTCCGAGCCGCAAGGGAGCCGTAAGGAACCAGATCTCGGAGATGCTGCTGGAGGCTGCCAGGGAAGGATGGATTCAGGCACTCATTGCACGGTCAGCCGATTTCTACGGACCCGACAACAACAATAACTTCATCACTCAGATGGTGATGAAGAACCTCAAAGAGGGGAAAAAAGCCATGTGGTTCGTCGGATCAGATATCAAACACTCCTTCACCTATACCCCTGATGCTGCAAAGGCCACCGCCCTGCTTGGCAACACTCCCGATGCATACGGACAGGTCTGGCACCTCCCTACAGAGAGCCGTAACATCACAGGCAAAGAGATCATTACGATGATAGCCAGGGAGCTGGGCGCAGAGCCTAAGATATCCCTCCTGCCGAAGTTCATGCTCCTGCCGCTTGGGTTATTTATCCCTGTCATGAAGGAGATGCGTGAAATGATCTATCAGTATGACCGCGACTACTTCTTCGACTCCTCGAAATTCACCAGGAGATTTGGCATCAACGCCACGCCATATGAGGAAGGAATAAGGGTCACCTGCAAGGCATACAGGGAGTGAAACGACTTTCCCTCTGACGGAGAGATGCCCCTGGAAATTGCCGTTTGGCATGATTTATGAAATATTGCCGGTATCACGAACCAAAAAAATAAATCATCATGAAGAGACTTCTTTTATTCATTGCAGTGATAAGTATTGGCGTATTAGCCAGTGCACAGGTAAGCTCCAACGCCCTGGGCGCACGTATTTACGGAGGTGATAATTTCAGCGGCGCAGAGCTGTCGTTTCAAAAGGGACTCAACGACAGGAACAGGCTGGAACTCGATGCAAGCTTCGGATTCAATTCAGACAACTCCAGGGTTGCCCTTTTTGGCATTTATCACTGGGTCTGGAATCTCGTCGGTGGTTTTAACTGGTACGCGGGACCAGGCGCGAGCCTCATGTACGACAATTACGATGATAACGGCTATGTGAACATCGGTGTGGGCGGACAGATTGGTATAGAGTATAATTTCAGGGATCTGCCGATATTGGTTAGTCTTGACGCGCGCCCGATGTGGGACTTCCTAGGCGATGTCAACGGGCTGGGGTGGGGCGGCGCCCTCGGTCTCCGCTATACGTGGTAGGGGGTGACAAATTACAGGCCTGTCAGAAGGTCTGTATGAACGGGTCATTGGTTTGATCTTTGCCGCACTCCGGCAAATCTGAACCGATGGCCCGTTTCGCTTTTATACCCTCAGAAACCCGCTGCCTGCTAACTTTCTCCAGCCAGCCGCCGCCGCTCCCTGAAGCTGATGAGCATCCCTCTCTTTTCGTCCCAGAGCCTTAGCAATAATGACTCAAAAGCCGACCAGAAGGTAACCGGCTTCACCTCGTTGAAAATGGTATTCTCATCATTGCATTTTTTGAGATTGTAGTTGGGGATAACGGGACTGAGGTGATGGATATGATGATAACCAATGTTCCCGGTAAACCAGTTAAGAACCCCCGGAAGCTTGAAGAACGAGCTCCCGCTCAGGGCCATCGTCTTGTAATCCCATGATGAAGAGTCGCTCCAGATGACATGTCTGTACTGGTGCTGCACATAGAAGAGCCATACTCCATGCACCGTGGCAATGTAAAGGACCGGCAGCTGAATCATCAGGTATGCCTTCCATCCTATTGCCATGCCCATCACAACTACCATCACCACAAGGGCCAGATTGGTCAGATGAATATTAACATGCTCCTTCAATGACATATACTTCTTGGGAAAGCGGTAAAGGACTACAAACAGGAGCATCGGAGCAATGCCGAAGAGAAACAGCGGATGACGGTACAGCCGGTATAAAAAGCGCTGCCACCCGTTCAGTTTCTGGTATTCTCCTACCGTCAGCGTCTTCACGTCACCTACCCCTCGCTTTTCGAGGTTTCCAACTGTTCGGTGATGTATCTGATGATCGCGGTGCCAGCGATGATATGGAGTGAAAACAAGCAGGCCGGTAATGACCCCTGTGACTGTGTTCATCAGTTTCGAACTAAAGAATGATCCATGCCCGCAGTCGTGGAAGATTATGAAGGTCCTTACCAGGAACCCTGCCGCCGGCACAGTCAGTGCCAGCGTGATCCAATAGGAAAATTTCAGTGACCAGATCATCAGGCCCCACATCAGCAGATACGCTCCGACAGAATTTATCAGTTGCCACCAGCTCTTCAAATTATCAGGCTTGTTGTACCTTGATATGATCTCCATCCATTCAGGCTTTGCACCTGTTTTCTCCTTTGTCTCCGTCATTCTCTCCGAGATCACTGATGCAAGCCAAAAGCGGCAGGCTTCGGTAAATCAGAATGCAAAATTAGCAAAATCTGTTCTATAAATCAAATAAAACAAATGCGTATCATAGCTTGTAATGCGCCACCCTACTGCCTACTGCCTACTGCC
>DCSU01000078.1:10530-12162 GCA_002325785.1 Bacteroidales bacterium UBA1458
ATGAAAGCATACTACTCAACCGCATATGGCGGATCTGAATCATCGGTTTACGGCGAACTGCCTGATCCTGTAGCAGGTCGTGGCCAACTACTCATTGAGGTGAAGGCTGTCTCAATCAATCCGGTCGACTGGAAAATTAAGCAGGGTGCAGCAAGGCTGGTGACCGGATTCAGGTTCCCGCGAATTTTCGGAGCAGATTTTGCGGGTATTGTCAGGGAAACGCGCGAGGGTGTNNACTCTGTACAAGCCGGGCGACAGTGTTTACGGATCACGGTCTACAGTCTTTAACCGTGACGGGGCACTGGCAGAACTGAGAGCTGCAGGACAGGAATATGTCAGGCCAATCCCTGCAGCAATGACGTTTGCGGAAGCCGCTTCCCTACCTGTTGCAGCTCTCACTGCACTGAACGGATTGAGAATATGCAGAGTGAGTGAGGGAACACGCGTTCTGGTCAACGGCAGCACAGGCGGCGTGGGCCATTTTGCCGTCCAGATAGCCAGGGCAAGAGGCGCGGTTGTTACTGCCACATGCAGTGAGGCAAACAGTGAACTTGCAAAAAGCTTCGGAGCTGATGAGATAATGGGATACAGCAGGGAAGAGCTCGCCGGCTGCACCACGCAGTTTGATGCCATATTGGATGCCTACGGAAAGATGGATTTTCGGCTCGTACGTCATCTGCTGAAACGCGGAGGGAGCTATGCCTCAACACTATTTATTCCTCCCCCGTATCTTTCAATATTTTATAACAGAATGATCCATGGCAGAAAGCTGGTCTCGGCAAATATGCGGAGCCACCCAGAGGACTGGCAGGAACTTGAGAAGCTGTATGCTGAGGGCAAACTCAAGCCCTTTATTGAAAACATCTTTCCTCTTGAGAAAGCCGCTGACGCCTTTGATCTCGCCGNNGGCAAGATTATCGTCACCGTACCGTAAAGAACTTTATCGTGTACTTTTTGTTGTAAGCTTCGGAAATGGATCATTTGATTAATTTTGCTGCAATGTATCGGAATTCTTCAGGTGAAAGAGCCGTCATCAGCCAGCTTCAGTTAAAAAGGTAAATAGAAAAATATTTATAGAAATGACGTTACAGATTGGTTTGCTGGTTCTAGGATTTTTGGTGTTGATCAAAGGGGCCGACTGGCTGGTTAACGGGGCAACCGCCCTTGCCAGAAAACACAATGTATCGGACCTGGCAATCGGGCTGACAGTCGTTGCATTCGGTACATCAGCTCCTGAGTTGGTTGTCAATATATTTGCCTCAATTCAAGGCCATGAAGCGATTGTGTTCGGCAACATCATTGGCAGCAACAACTTCAATCTCTTCGTTATACTGGGTATCGCAGGACTGATAATTCCGCTGGCAGTCCAGTCGAGCACAGTCTGGAAAGAGATTCCGCTTTCCCTCGTGGCAGCATTGTTACTTTTCTTTCTCGCAAACGACTTCTTTCTGTCAGACACGCACAGCCTGTCGCGCATAGATGGTGTCATTCTGCTGATAATGTTCGGGTTGTTCCTTTATTATGTTTCCAGTCAGCTAAAGTCTGATCCGGCAGAAAAGATATCGGAACATCATTCAGCCGGACACGTAAAAATATGGGGACTGATCATTCTGGGTCTGGGTGGCCTCATAC
>DCSU01000171.1:0-146 GCA_002325785.1 Bacteroidales bacterium UBA1458
CCGGAGCATACCACATTGGGCCAGTCCCTGGGGAATACAGGGATTGAGTTCGCCTTGGAGGTGGCATCAATGAACAGTGCTCCTCCCTCAAGGTGATAGAGGTCACGGGCCGGGTCACTGTTGCCTGTCACCAGCCATGTGATCAT
>DCSU01000171.1:176-6722 GCA_002325785.1 Bacteroidales bacterium UBA1458
AGCGAGACGGTGCATGTCAAGGCCTTCCGGCGGTTTCCTGACAGTCAGCACCGCCACCGGAAGTGATTGCTCCGCCATGGTCTTCATCCCTGTGATAACGCCGCCCGTCACTTCGGCGTCGGTGAGAAGAAGCAACGGTACAGAGTGATACTCAGCGGTGCGCTCCTCGGACAGCTTCACGGTGGCATCTATTCCCAGCTTGCCTCCCATGCTGTACCTGTCGGAAGAGTGGTCAAGCACATCGAGCGGTCCGCGGGTAAGCAGCAGGTCTGTCTCAAACCTGGCATTGCCCAGGATAGCCTCTGCAACCATCTTATAATTACGGATATTGACAGCGCCGCTGACTACAATGATATACTTGCTCAGCATCATCTGCCCGGCGCCGAAGAGGGCACTGAGCACCTTCATGCCCTGTCCGGGGTATGTCTTGTCAATGCTGACGATGACAAGGTTATGTGCCACACCTGCCACCGGCATATGCAGCTCGCGTATCTCCGGAGCTATGGCCAGTTTTATTGGAGCAAAGAATATCTTTTCTGTCGCCTTGCCCATCCACGCATCTTCCATTGGCGGTACTCCTACAATGGTGGCCGGATAGACGGCATCCCTGCGGTGTGTTATGCATGTAACGTGAAACACGGGATAGAGGTCTGACAGCGAATAGAAGCCGGTATGATCACCGAAAGGACCCTCGGTCACCGGTGTCTCTGACGGGTCAACATAGCCTTCAATAACAATATCGGAGTCTGCCGGAACCCAGAGGTCGTTGGTAAGGCATTTGACCATGGTGACCCTTTTGCGGCGAAGGAATGCAGCCAGGAGGTACTCATTGATATCTTCAGGCAGCGGCGCTGTGGCGGAATAGGTATATACCGGGTCACCGCCGAGTGTCACCGTTACCGGCATCCGTCTGCCATCCTTCTTCCAGGCTTCAAAATGGCGCGCACCTGTCTTATGACGGTGCCAGTGCATCCCGGTGATGTTTTTACCCATGACCTGCATCCGGTACATGCCCAGGTTGGTCTTGCCTGTCACCGGGTGTCTGGTATGAACCAGCGGCAGGGTGATGAACCTGCCTCCGTCATGAGGCCAGCATTTAAGTACGGGCAATATCCCCAGGTCAACGACGGGCTCAACCACCTCCTGGCACTCACCCCTGCCTCTTTTTTTTCGGGTGATGAGCCTGAGGAGGCTAATCATCTGCGGAAGACGTGCCAGCCTGGACGCCATGCCACGAGCATGACTGAGTGATTCAATCAGGGAAAAAATCTCCTCACCTGCATCATCAAGCGTGTTGCGACCGATGGCAGCTGCCATCCGGTCATCAGAGGCAAAGGCGTTTATCAGTAGAGGAAATCCGGTGCCGGTCTCCTCAAAAAGAAGGGCTTTGCCGCCGTTCTTGACCATACGGTCAGCCAGCTCGGTTATTTCAAGAACGGGGTCAGCATGACAGCTGACACGCGCCAGATCACCGCGTGATTCCAGTAAGTTTACAAATTGAGCCAGGCCGTTAAACGACATTGAGAAGCAGATTTGTACAAATATATAATAAAAAAAGGTGTGACGGCAGGCAGGCCGTCTTCCCTGCCTGACAGCAGGGAAAAGAAAGAGGGTGTCTCAGACGGGCACCCTCATCACTTTATCATGATCAGTGACGTTGCTGTCAACGCCTCTGCTATCAGCGTTTATTAGCAACCATAGACGGCATTGTTACCGAGCTCTTCCTCAATGCGCAGGAGCTGATTGTATTTGGCTATACGGTCAGTGCGGCTGAGTGAGCCGGTCTTAATCTGGCCCGAGTTTGTTGCCACGGCCACATCGGCGATGGTGGAATCCTCGGTCTCACCTGACCTGTGGGAGGTGACGGTGGTGTAGCCTGCCCTGTGGGCCATCTCAATGCAGTTGAGCGTCTCGGTCAGTGTTCCGATCTGGTTCAGCTTTATCAGGATGGAGTTGGCACAACCCTCGGCGATGCCCTTCTCAAGGTACTGAACATTGGTTACAAAGAGGTCATCACCCACTATCTGTATCTTTGATCCGAGCTGTTTGGTATGCAACTTCCACCCTTCCCAGTCGCCCTCACTCATTCCGTCTTCTATGGAGTCAATAATCGGGTACTTCTTAACCAGTGAGGTCAGGTAATCAGCCTGCTGTGCCGGGGTGAGTTTCTTGCCCTTTTCGCCCTCGAACTTGGTATAGTTGTAAACGCCGTTCTCGAAAAATTCACTTGCTGCACAGTCGAGTGCGATGGTGACGTCTTCTACCGGCTTGTAACCTGCGTTTGTAATGGCTTTGATGATGCTGTCAAGGGCATCTTCCGTTCCCTTCAGTTTTGGTGCGAAGCCACCCTCATCACCGACTGCAGTACTGAGGCCGCGCTCCTTGAGCACTTTCTTGAGTGAATGGAACACCTCGGCACCCATTCTCAGTCCTTCTGCAAAAGAGGTAGCGCCTTTCGGGCGTATCATGAATTCCTGGAATGCTATGGGAGCATCAGAGTGAGACCCGCCGTTGATGATATTCATCATAGGTATGGGGAGCACACGTGCATTGGTTCCCCCGATATACCTGTAGAGAGGCAGTCCATGGTAAGCTGCTGCTGCCTTGGCACATGCCAGTGAGACACCGAGGATGGCATTGGCGCCGAGGGTGCTTTTTGTAGGAGTGCCGTCGAGGTCAATCATCTTCTGGTCAATGGCCACCTGATTTGTGACATCCATACCCATTATGTCTTCTGATATGACGCTGTTAACATTATATACAGCCTTCAGGACACCCTTACCCAGGTAACGGTTCTTATCGCCGTCTCTCAATTCGAGAGCCTCGTTCTCACCGGTTGATGCTCCGGAGGGCACCGCTGCCCTTCCTGATGCACCGCTGGCTGTTACCACTTCGACCTCTATAGTCGGATTACCCCTTGAATCAAGGATCTCTCTTGCATGTACACTAATTATCTGACTCATTGTATTTTATGTTTTAATAGATTATCTGCAATATATGAAAAAAAGGGATAAGGCCCTAAAGACAATATCCCTTCAGTATTATGAGCATAGTCTGCTATTCTTTTGGATCAGCTTCAGGAGCGTTTTCTTCCGGGGTGGTCTCCGGAGCTGAGCTTGCTTTAGCAGCTTTTGCCTTGGCGGCCGGTGCTTCAGTTGCAGCTACGGTTTCTGCTTTCTTCTTCGGGCTGCGGCGGCTGCGTGTAGCCTTAGCCTTGCCACCTTCACCTGCCAGCATGTTCTCATTGAAGTCGACGAGCTCTATGATGCATATCTCGGCCGCGTCTCCCAGACGGTTTCCTATCTTCAGAATCCTGGTGTATCCTCCCGGCCGGCTTGCGATACGCGGAGCCACCTCTCTGAAGAGTTCAGAGACGGCACTTTTATTTTCAAGATAACTGAATACCACCCTGCGTGAGTGCGTTGAATCATCCTTCGATTTTGTGATCAGGGGCTCTACGTATGTCCTCAGCGCACGTGCCTTGGCGTTGGTGGTGGTAATACGCTTGTGAAGAATGAGTGATGATGCCAGGTTGGCCATCATAGCTTTTCTGTCGGCGCTCTTTCTTCCAAGGTGGTTTATAGCATTTAAATGTCGCATTTCTCTCTATCCTTACCTGTTATTAATCTTTGTCGAGTTTATATTTTGCCACATCCATCCCGAATGAGAGGCTCATTGTTTCAAGAAGCTCATCAAGTTCGGTGAGCGACTTCTTGCCGAAGTTGCGGAACTTAAGTAGGTCATTCTTGTTGAACTTGACGAGATCGCCGAGTGATTCGACTTCTGCTGCCTTGAGGCAGTTGAGGGCTCTCACCGAGAGGTCAAGGTCAACGAGCTTGGTCTTGAGCAGCTGGCGCATGTGGAGTATCTCTTCATCGAACTCCTCATTGGCCATCTTATCTTCATAGTCAATGGTGATCTTGTCTTCCGAGAAGAGCATAAAGTGGTATATCAGGATCTTTGCGGCTTCCTTGAGTGCATCTTTCGGATGAATTGATCCGTCAGTGGTTATCTCCAGGACAAGCTTCTCATAGTCAGTCTTCTGTTCGACCCTGTAATTCTCAATTGAATATTTTACATTTTTTATAGGTGTGAAGATTGAGTCTATGGCTATTACGCCGAACTCTGCCTCAGCAGGTTGGTTTTCCTCTGCCGGGACATATCCCCTGCCCTTATTGATATTAAGTTCTATCTGGAGTTTGACGTCCGGTTCCATACGGCAGACCACCAGTTCGGGGTTAAGTACCTCGAAGCTGCTGAGGGCGTTATTGAGGTCACCGGCTTTGAAAACCTCCTGGCCGGACAGTTTGACCACTATCTTTTCATTGTCGACATCCTCAACCATTCTCTTGAAACGGATTTGTTTCAGGTTAAGGATAACCTCGGTGATATCTTCCATGACTCCGGTGACGGTTGAGAACTCATGGTCAACGCCTTCAATCTTGATAGTTGTGATGGCAAATCCTTCAAGTGACGAGAGCAGGATTCTTCTGAGAGCATTACCTACGGTTATGCCATAGCCGGGTTCAAGCGGGCGGAATTCAAATTTTCCGTACTGGTCGTCCGCTTCCAGTAATATTACTTTGTCAGGTTTCTGGAATGCTAATATGGCCATATTAATATTATTACTTATTACTTGGAATATAATTCAACGATAAGCTGTTCCTTGAAATCTTCAGGTATTTCAGAACGTTCAGGTACGCTCATGTACTTCCCGGCCATCTGTGTATCATCCCATTCGAGCCATGCCAGTTTTGAGCGGCGGTTTGAGCCGATAGTTTCAATGATTATCTCGAGTGATTTTGATTTCTCGCGCACTCCGATAATATCACCCGGGCGAAGGATGAATGAAGGGATGTTGACAACATTGCCGTTAACTGTAATATGGCGATGTGACACCAGTTGGCGTGCAGCCGGTCTTGACGGGGCTACGCCGAGGCGGTAAACCACATTATCAAGGCGTGACTCAAGCATCTGGAGCAGAACAAGTCCGGTGATGCCTGAAGCTGCATTTGCCTTCTCGAAGAAGTTGCGAAACTGGCGCTCGAGAAGTCCGTAGGTATATTTAACCTTCTGCTTTTCACGGAGCTGAACACCGTATTCTGAAGTCTTCTTCCTCTTCTTGCTCTGACCATGCTGTCCGGGTGGAAAATTCTTCCTGTCCAGGTATTTGTCAGGGCCGAAAATAGGTTCTCCGAATTTTCTGGCGATTCTTGATCTGGGTCCTGTATATCTTGCCATTGAATTGTACTGTTTATCGTTTTATAAAATGTTAAATAAGAGGCTATTAAACCCTTCTGCGTGAAGGCGGACGGCATCCGTTGTGTGGCATTGGAGTGACATCTATGATCTCCATCACCTCCACGCCGCTGTTGGATATGGCACGGATGGCTGATTCACGGCCTGATCCGGGTCCTTTGACATAAACCTTAACCTTGCGAAGGCCAAGTTCATAAGCAACCTTTGTGCATTCTTCCGAGGCCATCTGTGCGGCATAGGGAGTGTTCTTCTTGGAACCCTTGAAACCCATTTTGCCGGCTGACGCCCATGATATCACCTGGCCAGAGCTGTTTGTAAGGCTGATGATTATATTATTGAATGATGAATGAACGTGAGCCTGTCCCACGGGTTCAACTTTAACGACCTTCTTTTTTAACGTCCCAGTCTTTTTTGCCATATGTTAATTATTTAGTAGCTTTTTTCTTGTTAGCAACGGTCTTCTTGCGGCCCTTACGGGTGCGAGCATTATTTTTTGTGCTCTGGCCTCTAACCGGAAGTCCTATTCTGTGACGGATCCCGCGATAGCATCCGATATCCATCAGTCGTTTGATGTTAAGCTGCGTTTCGGAGCGCAGTTCGCCTTCGAGCTTATAGTTTTCAGAGAGGATCTGACGGATAGCGTTGATGTTATCATCATTCCACTCCTCTACTTTCATCTGGCGGTCAACGCCTGCTCTGTCGAGCACCTTCTGTGCCGTGCTTCGTCCGATTCCGTAGATATAAGTAAGAGCTATTTCGCCCTGCTTATTCCTTGGTAGGTCTACCCCATTAATACGTGCCATATACCTCTTTTAATTTGAAGTGCAAAGTTAATTAAATTTATCCCTGCCTCTGCTTGAACTTGGGATTTTTCTTATTTATCACATACAGACGCCCATTCCTCCTTACAATCTTGCAGTCGGCCGAGCGCTTTTTTATTGATGCTCTTACTTTCATCGCAGTGCTTTTTTCTATTTAAATCTGAATGTTATTCTTCCTTTGGTAAGGTCATAGGGCGACATCTCAACTTTCACCTTGTCACCCGGCAGGATTTTGATGTAATGCATCCTCATCTTGCCGGATATATGTGCGGTGATGATATGTCCGTTTTCGAGCCTGACTCTGAACATCGCGTTTGAGAGCGCCTCGATGATCGTTCCGTCAATCTCTATTGATGGTTGTTTGGCCATATTCTTACCTCTTTTTTAATACTTCTTCTATAAACTCAAATGTTGTGAGCAGGTCGGCTTTCCCCTCCCTGACCGCAACAGCGTATTCAAAATGTGC
>DCSU01000171.1:6738-10362 GCA_002325785.1 Bacteroidales bacterium UBA1458
GTACCCAGGTTGATCATCGGCTCAATGCAGATGACAAGGTTTCTTTCCAGCCTGGTACCTGTACCACGTTTCCCGAAGTTAGGCACTTCGGGGCCTTCGTGCAGGTGTTTCCCTAAACCGTGGCCAACCAGTGTGCGGACTACCGAATAGCCGCCTCCCTCTGCCTTTGATTGTACGGCATTTGAGATGTCTCCCACGCGGTTGCCTGTGACGGCTTCCAATGCTCCGGCCTCAAGTGATGCCCGGGTATATTCGAGGAGGCGCAATACCTCAGCTCTGACCTCACCCACGGTGAAGGTGTAAGCGCTGTCACCGTAGTACCCGTTCAGTATCACCCCGCAGTCGACCGAAATTATGTCTCCCTCCTTCAGGGTGTAGTCTGAAGGTATTCCGTGTACCACCTGGTCATTAACAGATGTGCAGAGTGTGTTCGGGAAGCCGGCATAACCCTTGAAACCGGGCAGCGCGCCATTATCGCGTATGAAGCTCTCGGCAATGCTGTCAAGCTGAAGGGTTGTGACCCCCGGCCTGATGTGTCCGGCTACTTCCGCAAGAGTCTTTGAGACCAGCAAATTGCTCTCTCTCAATAACTCTACTTCCGCATCCGTCTTAATATATATCATCAAAGAACGTAAACTAATTAAATGGCCGTCACGGCTCCGGTCCTGCCCTTAACGCGGCCTGACTTCATGAGGCCGTCATAGTGGCGCATAAGCAGATGGCTTTCTATCTGCTGCAGAGTGTCAAGCACAACGCCCACAAGAATAAGGAGCGAGGTACCACCGAAGAACTGTGCAAACTCACCGCTGACGCCAAAGTTAACAGCGAAGGCAGGGAGTATAGCTATGATTGCCAGGAATATCGATCCCGGAAGGGTGATGCGTGACATGATAGTATCAATAAACTCAACAGTCTTGCGTCCGGGTTTGATGCCAGGGATGAACCCTCCGTTCTTCTTCATGTCTTCCGCCATCTGCACCGGATTAATGGTAACCGCGGTATAGAAGTAGGTGAAGAGGATGATGAGGATTGCAGTCACCAGGTTGTACCAGAATCCGTACATGTTGGTAAAAGCCACCACGAAACCTGAACCCGATTCGCTGAAGCCTGCAAGGATGATGGGCAGCATCATGATCGCCTGGGCGAAGATGATGGGCATAACGCCGGCTGCGTTCACCTTGAGTGGGATATACTGTCTGACGCCGCCATACTGTTTGTTGCCGACGATGCGTCTTGCATACTGGACAGGGATGCGGCGGGTGCCCTGAACCAGCAGAACTGATCCGAGGATCACTGCGAAGAGGAACACCAGCTCTATCAGTAGTGCCACGAGGCCGCCTGAACCGTTGATGCGTGTTCCGGCTTCAAAGATGAATGCCACCGGGAAGCGGGCAATGATACCCACCATGATTATGAGTGAAATACCGTTACCTATTCCCTTGTCAGTAATCCTTTCACCGAGCCACATTACGAATATGGTACCTGCGGTAAGGATGATCACTGAGGATATCTGGAAGAAGAGTCCCTGGAGCACAAACGCTTCGGGAGGCAGTATGGCGTGCAGGTTGGCCAGGTAGGTCGGAGCCTGCAGCACCAGTATACCTACGGTGAGGTACCTTGTGTACTGATTCATCTTGCGTCTGCCGCTCTCACCCTCTTTCTGAAGTTTCTGGAAGTAGGGGAAAACTATGCCGAGCAGCTGTATTACGATAGATGCGGAGATGTAGGGCATAATACCCAGGGCGAAGATGGAGGCCTGTGAGAATGCTCCGCCGGAAAACATATCGAGCAACCCCATGATCCCGCTGGAGGTCTGACTCTGAAGCGCCTGGAGCATCGAGGGATCAACACCGGGAAGAGTGACATATTTACCCAGACGGTATAGTGCAACTATAGCAAGCGTGTAGAAGATCCTGGCTCTCAGATCTTCTATCTTGAATATATTCTTTATAGTCTGTATAAATTTCATGCCTTACAGTTTAACTGCGGTTCCCTGATTAGCTTCAATTGCAGCCTGAGCTGACTTGCTGAATGCGTGAGCATGAACCTCAAGCTTCCTTGTCACTGTTCCTTTGCCTAATATCTTCACCAGTGCATTCTTGTTGACCAGTCCTGCCGTCAGCAGAGTCTGGAAATCGATGAGGTCTGTCTTCAGTTTATCTGCAAGATTTTCCAGGGTACTAAGGTTTATGCCTTTGTACTCAACGCGATTGATATTTTTAAAGCCCGACTTCGGTACTCTTCTCTGGAGGGGCATCTGGCCGCCTTCAAAGCCTATTTTCTTGCTGTATCCTGAGCGTGACTTGGCTCCCTTGTGGCCGCGTGTAGAGGTGCCACCGTGGCCTGATCCCTCACCGCGTCCGATACGCTTTTCTCTTTTCACCGATCCGGGGGCCGGTTTTAAATTGCTTAAATCCATTGCGAAATATCTAATGCTGTTAATACCTTATAGTTTCTCCACCTTCACCAGGTGTTTCAGCTTGTTGGCCATACCCATTATCTGGGGTGTATCATCGTGCTCAACAGTCTGATGCATCTTCTTTATACCCAGTGCCGCGAGTATTCTCTTCTGATTCTCGGGCTGGCCTATCTTGCTCTTGATCTGGGTTATTCTGATTCTTGCCATAATAGATGAAATATTACTAACCGTTAAACACTTTTTCCAATGTCACGCCCCTGTGGTCAGCCACGGTGCTGGCGTCACGAAGCTCAAGCAGGGCAGCGATGGTAGCCTTGACCAGGTTGTGAGGGTTTGATGACCCTTTTGATTTTGCAAGCACGTTTCTAACTCCCACGCTCTCAAGCACGGCGCGCATAGCACCACCGGCTTTGATTCCCGTACCTTCGGTTGCGGGTTTGATGAATACGTAGGCTCCGCCGAACTTGCCATACTGCTCATGAGGTATGGTGCCTTTGTTCACCGGTACCTTTATGAGGTTTTTCTTGGCATCTTCAATTCCCTTGGCTATGGCGGTTGTGACTTCACTTGCCTTACCCAGGCCGTGACCCACGATGCCTTTCTCATCGCCGACGACGACAATAGCCGAGAAGCTAAAGGTACGGCCCCCCTTGGTTACTTTGGTTACTCTGTTGATACTTACCAGCCTGTCGGTAAGTTCAAGATCGCTGTTTTTTACTCTCTTTATTCCGTATGCCATACTGATTAGAATTTTAAGCCGCCTTCGCGTGCTCCGTCAGCTAATGATTTCACTCTGCCATGGTACTGGTACCCGCTTCTGTCAAAGACAACGGTTTCAATGCCTTTCTCTTTGCATACTGCAGCCAGGCGTTTGCCTACCAGCACTGCCATTGCGCTCTTCTTTTGGCCTGTGACAGTGGCAAGCTCCTTCTCCCTGGAGGAGGCCGATGCCATAGTCACTCCGTTGACATCGTCAACAGCCTGAACGTATATCTGTTTGTTGCTGCGGTATACCGCAATCCTGGGTTTCTCGGGGGTTCCCTTAATCCGCTTGCGGATCCTCAGTCTGATCTTTTCTCTCTTTTCTGTCTTTGTTAAAGCCATGACTTTAATCTTTAATCATGTTAAACACCAGCCGATTTACCGGCTTTTCTTCTGAGCTGTTCACCCACGAATTTGATACCCTTACCTTTGTATGGTTCAGG
>DCSU01000171.1:10406-10580 GCA_002325785.1 Bacteroidales bacterium UBA1458
AGTCTTGGTCTCCACCTTTATCTCCTGGGGCAGTTCCATGATAATATCATGTGAATATCCGAGGCTCATCTCAAGCTGCTGACCCTTTGCTTCCGCACGGTAGCCTACGCCAACAAGCTCAAGATCCTTCCTGTAACCCTTGGAGACACCCAAAACCATATTGGCTATGAGAGC
>DCSU01000095.1:0-14506 GCA_002325785.1 Bacteroidales bacterium UBA1458
GCTTCATCAATGGAATTATCAACAACCTCATAAACAAGATGATGCAAGCCTCTGACACCTACATCACCAATATACATTGCAGGACGTTTTCGCACTGCCTCCAGCCCTTCAAGCACCTGGATGCTGTCAGCCGAATATTCATCCTGTTCCTTACTCCTCTTCCTCTGTTCCTCAGTAGTCATTATAAGAATTTTTTATTTTATTTTTTTTGCGTTTAACAGTTTGATAATATGTAATTTATAAAATCACACAAAGGTAGCAAAATCTAGTAATTTCGCCTTGAAAAATGCTAATTTTCCTTTAAATAGATATGAACAATCCATATCCTTTTTGTGAAGTTTACAGGCTGTAGGAAAATCCTCCCAGAAGCATAAAGCTGCGTGCCGGGTAATAGTTCCATTCGAAATAGCGGTTATACGAAATGTTATTGCATTTGACCCAAAGCGAAAGTTCAGGGGTATACCTGTATTCTATCCCAAGGTTAAGGTTTGGATGGAATGGCAGTTTCACCACTTTTTCAGGTGCCCTGACCATGGCATAACGGTCTCCGGTGAGTGACAGGGCCGCCGAAGCAACGATCTTATTCCTCAGGTTGTAATCAACCTTCACGGCTCCATCCCAACCGGGCTTATGCCATGCATATTCATGTCCGGAAATATCATACCCATAATAGTTACCCTGCACAGAAAGGGTCATCTGCCGGTTCAGGGGATGACTGATTTCACCGTGCAATTTCAAAAGATTACCGTCGGCATAGACCGGAACAAAGTAGTTACCTACCCCCAGGGTATCATTCATGAATAGCAGCATATCCTTGAACATGGTGAAGCTCAAGTCAAGGGCATATGTCGCCGAGACGTTCATACTTCCGGAGAGGCCTGCTGTCAACCTGAGCTGGTTATCAGTATTGCGCAGGGTGAAAAGAGTATCACCGGGCATCATCCAGGGGTTGACATATGCCGTGTTTCGTGCCTGGTTATTCTCCAGTGAACCATCGATGGCTGCGGTGAACCTGAGGAATTTCGGGATCACACTGAAGGTGAAGGAGACATCAGGATAGAAGTACATGTAGAGTTTTGTGTTGCCTCCCTCCAGCGGATCAGGATTTTCCTTTATTTCAGAAGCAATCTTCAGGCCGAACCGGAACCTCCAGTCTTCATTTCCCCTGGTGATGTAAGGTGCCATGGTAAGGAGATTTCTTGCCTTGCTGTCGATGCCCTTTGCAAACAGGTAGAGATCATATTCAGCATTGACTCCACCGTAAAAGCCGAACATCTCTGTGCCTCCGCTGGCGGTAATGCCAGGGTTATGCTGCATGCCACTCCCCTGGAGGGAGAAGAGGTTATACCTCAGAGTTGCATCCCAGTTGAGATCACTGGAGTCAGGCTCCATGGTGAAGTACCTTACTTTACCCGAAATATCATAATATAGTGACCGGATCTCCTTTTTGTCAGGATCCCAGCCGGTGACATCAGGATCATATCCGTAAGCATGCCTCGACATCTGCCGGAAGTCAATATCGGCATCCAGACGGCTGCGCCGGAAGTATTTTTTACCATACAGAATCGCCTGGTTATCGAGAAATCCGCCATAGACCCTGGTGTCATTCTCCAGCTCAATCTTGCCAGCTGATCCGTAAGTACGTGTAAAAATACCTATTGTCCCCTTCCTTGATCTCCCGTTGGAGACGCTTATCTCCATGAAGGGCGACAGATATGATCCGAAACCAAGACTGACATATCCCTTCTTCAGCTCCGGGAGCGGATCAGGCGACAGTACAGCTGACTTAATAGGACTCACCGCGTACTCCGGAACGAATGATCCCGGGGTAAAATCATAGCTAAAAGCAATACTTACCGTGGCAGTGTCATCGGTTGACGGCACCAGGGCTCTCTTCGTCGCCTCCTGAAGCGTAGGCTTATACGGATTGTAGAGTGTGACGGACCTTTTTATGTTCTCCTCCTGCGTCTGACCGGTGGCGAGCACTGAGATCAGAAGAGCCGTTGCTGTGATATATGTTTTTCCTTTCATCGCTTTCTCCTTGTTTTTCATCAGTTCCGTGGTGCTTCTCCTGTTGCCGGTGTTTCTCCGGAAGTCCCGGCTGCTGTCAGGGCTGCAAGCTTAGCACGGGCTTCATCAATGATACCGTCATTTTTAACCGTATAGTAGTCGATGAGACTCTGCAGGGTTGCTTTGGCCTGGAAGGTATCTCCCTTCTTAATGGCAATATCTGACAACAGCAGGAACGTCTTGCCAGTCCAGTAGGCATGGGGGGAGCTCATATCAACGAACTCGTTTGCCTCTTTCTCGGCTCCGTCAACGTCACCTGCAATCCAAAGCAGTTCAGCAACGTGATACTTGGATTCAGCGCCGTAGGCGGTTGATACTTCATAGCCTACCCTTCGGTAGTCGTCAAGGGCATCTTCATTATTGCCCAGCCTCTGATTAGCCCTTGCCATCATGAAGGTAGCCTCCCGGGCAAGTTCTTCCGTGAGTTTCTCCGAAGCAAGGACCATCTCTCCCGCCGCGATAATCTTTTCATCATCCTCAAGAGCGGAGGCGGCACGCATCATGCCCAGCCAGGCATACATGCGGTTCTCAGGATTGGAAGCCTCACGGCTGAGTTGCTCATAGAGGCCGTATGAGCGCCGGTAATCCGCCTTGCCGAAGGTTATGGATGCGGCCCCCAGCAGCGACTGTTCCATGAACTGGTTGTTTCCGACGCTGACAATCCTCAGATAGAGGTCAAGGGCTTCATCAGCCTTCCCGGTCCTGTTAAGGCAATCAGCCAGATAGAACCTCGCGTTCGTGGCAAAACTGCCCGAGGGGAACTCACTGAGATAGTTCCTGAATATCTCTGAGGACCGGTCACAGTTGCCCTTGATGTACTGGTTCTCCCCTGATACGTAAGTCATCGAATCACGCGTGGTTGCTTCTATATCGCCCAATCCTTCAACATTTTTCATGTAAGCGAAGTAGCCTTCAACATCATCCATGTCAGTATAGGCATTTCTCAGTCCGTTGACAGCATTACGTGCCTCAGGAGTATTCCTGTAGTTCTCAATCACCTTTTTGAACTGTGCCACAGCCTTTTCATTCTCACCTGCGTTGTAGTAGATCAGGCCAAGCTGTACCATGGCTGGCGGAACAAACTGGCTGCTGGTGTACCAGGCAATAATATTTGTGAAGTCTGCCTCTCCCCTCGCAGGCTGTTCCATTGCCACATAGGCCCTCCCGCGCTCAAAAAGAGCGTTCGGCACATAAGCCGACTTCGCGTACTTGGTTATAAGAGCGGTAAGAGTGGAAATCTTTGCCTCATTGTTGTTGCTCAGGCCCTGCGCAAATCCCTTCTGGAACATGGCATAGTCCGCATCAAGCTTTGCATAGTCAATGACCTTGTCATAATAGGTTACAGCCGAAGGATAGTCGGCACGGATGTAATAACAATCGGCTATCCGGTTACGTGCATCGGCCGCGATATCGGACCTGGTCTGCTGGTCAACCGTGTTCTCGAAAGCCTTGAAATAAGGCAGGGCCTTTGCATAATCCCCCTCATTGAACCATACATATCCAAGATTGTAATCTATCAGCTCATACTCAGGCAGGGCACTGGCCTGAGGCAGCTGCCGGAACATCTCCCAGTCAGTTCCGGCTGCATCAGCATTACCAAGACGGTAATTGGATTCGCCCTTCCAGTACAGTGCCTGCGCCCTCAACACCGGATTCATCTCCTTATATAACAGTGACTTGTCAAACGTTGTCACTGCCTCAGAATACCTCTTGTTCTGGAAAAGCTCAATACCCCTGTAGTACGCCACCTTCTGGTAAGCCTCTTTGAGCCTGTCATCCCTTGAAGTGATGGTCTCAAGGGAGTTCAGGGCAGCCTGGTAGTTCTTCAGCCTCATATAGGCCGTTATCAGGTAGTCATATGCCTCGGACACATTCTCCGAGTTGGGGTAAGTCTGTATATAGGTGTGGAGCGCTTCAATACCCTCACCGAATGGTGCATAGGAATTTTCATAAGCCAGCTTGGCGAAGTTGAAGAGAGCCTCCTCCTGCACATCGCTGTCGAAGTTCATCCCCGAGGCAGCCGAGAAGGCCATCTGAGCCCGCTTTTTGTCGTTGCTCTTAAGATAGCACGAACCGAGCATGTAATAGGCATTCTGCGTCAGTATGTCACTCTTGCCCACCACCTGGTTGAAGAGTTTCGTGGCATTGTCAATATCACCGGTCTGGTAATAGCTGAACGCCAGTTCGTACTTATCGTTCCTGTCGCTGAGTTTTGTGTTCTGAATGAACTTCTCAAGATAGGGTATCGCCTCGGCGTAGCTGCCCTTTTGGAAATGGGCATCTCCGATGAACCTGTAGAGCTCAGTCTCGCGAGTCTTTCCTGCCTGGTCAATGAGTGAAGGGCCGGTCTCCAGTATGCCGTCATAGTTTTTGTCGAGGTAGTAAATCTGGACGATATAAAAGGGGACAACGCTCCCGAAGGTCTCATCCCCCTTCAGCCTCTCAAAGCCTTCCAGGGCCGTGCGGTAAAATCCATTCTCGTAGGCGATGGCCGAGTAATAATAGAGTGCAGGCGATGTAAAATCGGTATCAACATCTATCAGCTCCGCAAAGAGCATCTGGGCTCTCTTCTTATCGCCCCTGACGTAATGTGAGTAGCCCAGCTTGAAGAGATATTCAGGCAGCTCCTTTTCTGACAGCATCATACGGTCAGTCTGTTCAAACCAGGTAATGGCACAATTATAATTGCGCTGCTGATAGCAGTAGAGCCCTGACTCGTACCTTGCCTCATTCAGCTTCGGGCTCTCGCTGTTTGTTGCTATGAACCTCTCCATCCTGTACTCCGCATCAGGACTCATCAGCCGCATGGCGGAGAGGGCAGCAAGATACTCGGCATCAGCCCGCTCAAATTTGTTGCCTTTCTTCTCAGTAGCCAGCCACTTGTCAAACAGTTCAATGGCAGTGGCATATTTGGCTTTGGCGTACATCTCGTACCCGTTGTTCAGCAGTGAGTTAAGCTCTTCCCCGGAAAAAGACGACTGTCCCCTGAGGGCAGTACCGGCAGCAAAGGCTGCAACAACAATGATCATCAAAATCTTCCTGTTCATAACTTTATCCTTTCATGAGCCTCCGTCAACAGAAATATACCAACAGGCATACCTGTCGGTATTTAGCTTATTTACAATATTTTGCGCAGGATTTCCGGCGCTGTTTATTCAGCGGTAAAAATACAACTATAAAATAGGCCAAAAGTCTCTTTATTGCTCATTTTATCAACATCCATGCCACTGATTGTTAATTCTTTTTTAATTTGCGCCAAAAGAACCGGCGATGGAAGAAATCTCTCCGCTTGATACAATCATTGAACTGAAGAGCTGTACGATCATGCAGCAGGACCACCTCGTCCTCTCCGATGTGAATCTGAAGGCCGACAAAGGTGAGTTCATCTATCTTGTCGGAAGGGTCGGGAGTGGTAAGACATCGCTGATACGGACGCTGAATGCACAGTTGCCCCTTACCGATGGTGAGGGTTGGGTGGCAGGATTTAACCTTCGTAATCTCAAGAAGAGAGAGATCCCTTTGCTGAGGAGGAAACTGGGCATTGTTTTTCAGGATTTCCAGTTGCTGAATGACCGGTCTGTTCATGACAACCTCGAGTTTGCACTAAGGGCAACCGGGTGGACCAATAAGATAGCCCTGGAAGACCGGATAAGGGAGGTACTGGAAAAGGTAAACCTGCAGAACAAGGGATTCAAGATGCCTCACCAGTTATCAGGCGGAGAGCAGCAGAGAGTAGTTATTGCAAGGGCACTGCTAAATGATCCGGAGATTATCCTGGCCGACGAGCCGACTGGTAACCTCGANNGAGGAGATACACATTTTACTGCGAAGCATAAGTGATAACGGAAGGGCTGTCATCATGTCAACCCATAAGCTTGCACTGGTGAAGAAATTCCCTGCAAGGACACTGCGCTGTGCAAATGGGATGCTTTCTGAGTCAGACATGAACGACCAGGTGATTGAGCTTCTCTTCTGATCACCTGAAAAGTCGTGCCGGCCATGGCAGGGTGTTGCGGTAGAGACGCCAGTAGGTGGTCTGATCTCCCCCGAATGACTTCATGAATATCGCAATCGATGGTACCGATGACCCTGCAAAGTCTATGACAGCACCTGTAGCTGCGCTGGTTTTGATGATATGATCTATCACAAGGTAAGCTGTTCGCAGTTCCCGGCTTTTTCTGCTTCCGGCAGTAAAGAGAAGAGTTTTCCGGCCGGGGGTGTCAATGACAAACATCCCCCACAACAGCTTGCCCTTCGGTGACCTGACACCCAGGATGCGCCCCGTACCTTTCTGCGCGCATTGATCCATAAGGCTTTGAAGACGGCGGTAACTTACATCGCGAATCACTCCGGCCCTCTTCCCGATATTGTTCCTGAAGAGCGAAATAACCTCATGAGGCCTGACATCTTCAACGATCTCCNNAGGCAATCGGAGGTATAGTTGAACCACATGATCTCATAGGGGTCATCGAGACGCAGCTCGAAGTTATAGCGAGGTGTGACGGTGTATCCCGGAGGCTTAACCTCCTGTGCGATATTCAGGTCGATAAGCCTGTAGAACTCAGGCATGAAGGAGATAAACTCCGATGCTATCTTCTGTCTGTCTCCGTCAGGTGTAAAGAGACCCAATTGCTGGAGGAACAAGGGGGTAGCCAGGTAGTTGAACCCGAATTTTTTTGAACGAGGCAGCGGAAAGAGCGAGCAGTAGTCATCATCCACCAGTGCATCCCATCCCGGAGCCATTATATCGAGATACCATGACCATGCATAGGGTTTGATCCCGGGCACCTCTGCCAGGCATGCGTCCCACCGGCTGCGGTCTATCTCCCCGTTTGTCAGGTAGGCAATCATGCCTTCTGGATTGAGAGAGTTTCCTCGAATACCTTTCTCCAACCCTCCCAGCCATTGATTTCGGTCAGGGATGTATTGTGCCAGACGGAGACAAAGAGCCCTCCTACCTTTCGGGTAGTGTCAACGAGGGTACGGATGATATCCAGGGCTTTGTCAGGGGGCAGATGAAGATATTGTCTCAGTGTGCCATCCATGACCTGGAAAGGCACGATGGTCAGCCCCGTGGTCTTCTCCCCTGAGAGATCGTAGAACGGGAACGGCCGGGCTATTCCTGCCCTGAATCCCGGTTCGTCGGCAAAGCCCATGGTATAGTCAAACCGGATTCCTGCATCAGTGTATGACTGATATGTACCGGGCATATTGAGAAGCAGCCAGTGCTGCCGTGCCCTTTCCGGACTGTGTCCTGCTATATGACGGAAGCGCTCCGTCTCCATCCGGAGTGCCTTCGGCCGGCCGGCAGAGCGATATGAAGGATGGAGTCCGCTTCCATACATTCTGTCGTATCTGCGGATGATCTCGCCGTAATCGTGATCCCGGTATGGTGGATTATGATCATATTCACCCTGATCACCCGTGGGGAAGAAGAAGAGGGCCTCACTACCGTGCAGTTTGATGTTCTGCTCGATATACTCAAAACTGTCATACGGATCAGCCTGGCTCCCGGTCATGGTCCTGATACGCTCTGCCGGCCTGGCTCCGCCTCCTGCAAGTCCCTTAACCAGCCCGCCCATACTCCTCAGCAAACCCCGGCTCCTGTAGGCAAAAGGCTGATCAACATCGATGGTCAGCAGAGACCTGTATTGATTGTGCCTGATGGTGATGACTGGATAATACTTAACCAGTGCAGCGGCAAGGACCCTTGACCACAGTTCCACCACCGGCAGCCGGAGAAAGCCATTCCTGTAGGCCAGGGATCTTATGCCCTGAAACCTTCCGTGGGCATCGGGTGCAAAGGGCAGATACTCCTCATACCGGGAGAGCATATAGAAGGCTGCCGAGAAGATATCAAACGGGATGCTGCCACCGTCAGCAGGAAAGAGCACAGGCAGCTCTCCGGTGAATGAGACGGAAGGCTCGAGCGGTGTTACCCCGTTGGCAGAAAGCAGGCCCGACGGCCGGATCACAAACTGATCCTTAACCTTTTCGTCAGAATAGATGATGGCCGGATTGCTGCCGATCTTCCTCCTGTCGGTTGTAATCTCATAGTCTATGCCAAGCACGGAGGAGAAAATTACACCTGCCACATACTCGAGCCGCGGAGTAATCTCCTGGGTGAAAATCCTGAGCTTCTTATTTGCCATATTCACAAATTTACGAAAAAGGGTGGGTTGGAAGCTCTGATTAAACCTCCTTATTTATTAACATAAAATCCTAGGCAAGAGCTAAATTTTACTACTTTTGTCGTCTGTGCTCTTTAAATATTAACAATTTAAATTAAAACAGATTATGGGTAAAGGTGATCAGAAATCAAAGAGAGGAAAGATAATCAGAGGTACCTTTGGCGTTCGCCGGCAGAAAAAGGCCACAAAAAATGTTACTGAGACAGCGGCAAAAACAGCTCTTAAGGCTGCTGAGGCAAAATCTGCTGCATCACCTGAAGTTAAGGAAAAGCCTGTAAAGGCAGCTGTGAAGACGGTAAAACCCAAAACTGCCGTGAAAAGCGCAGCCAAACCTGCAGTCAAAAAGGTGGAAAAAGAGACAAAACCTGTCGTTGAGAAGACAGAGAAACCAGCTGCAAAGGAAGAGAGGCCAACTGCAAAGGCAAAGAAACCGGCCGCAAAGAAAGAAGAGTAGTACTGTTCAGCTCCTGACTACCAGTTCACTGTAAACTGACGGATCAACGAACGCTTCAATGATCACGCTGTTGTCGGATTGAAGTGCTCTTCCAACGGCTTTTTGCATCTGCTGTGCATCCCTGGCAGGTATTACCTCAATACCGAGGAAGGTATCAGAACCAAACAGAGGGCCCTGGCATAGACTGGTTCCTGATGGGCTTGCATTCTTCCATGACTGTTTGAGTCTGATCAAATTAAGCTCACCGTCGGAGAACACAACCACTATAATCTTCAGTCCCTGTCTGCGGGCGGTAATGATCTCGCCCGCATGCATCAGGAACCCGCCGTCGCCGGTGATGCATACAACTTGATTTTCGCGGCTGACCAGAGCTGCCGCAAGGGCTGCAGGAACACCGAATCCCATTGATGACCAACCGTTTGTCATGATCAGCTTCCCGGACGAGGGTACATCCCACATCTGGCCCAGAAGGTGGAGGTGCGATCCCACATCTGCCGTGACAATAGTGCTGGCGGGGAGGCTCTCTTTGAGGATAGCGAGGGCGGTGACAGGGCTGAAACCCTTCGTGGCAGCATGAAGAGCTGCTGCAATCTCAGTCCTGATCTCAGCAGCAAGAGCAGTCATAGCGGGCGCTCCCCTGAGTACAGTGAGTGCTTCAAACCACTTTTCAGGGGATGATACCGATTGTATGGATCCTCTTATATGAAGGTCAGTTACGCGGGTGTCAAAATGAACAAGCGGCACAGCGGGCATCCATGATTCATAGTTGTATTCCACAGGGTCATAACCCAGTCCTATGACAAGGTCAGCCTCATCCGTGAGCCGCTTAAGCCTGTCACACAGGGCATGGAACAGCACCCCCGCATAAGATGGGTGAGATGATGGTAACAGCCCGCGTGCCATTGGGGTCAGCACTACAGGCACAGGGTGTTCCTCCAGGAACCTGAGCAGTTCCTCACCTGCGCCCCTGCGCATGGCGGTAAGGCCTGCCGCTATTAGCGGCCTCCGTGATGATGCCAGCAGCACTTTCACCCTCTCTTCAGTACGGAGAGCCTCCTCAGTAACCGGATTGTGCCTGCCAACTTCCGGCTCCTTAATAATTGTGCCTGCAAGCCCGGTAGGCAGCCCGAGATGGACAGGTCCGGGATATTCCTCATTGGCGGTGACCAGGCTGTCGCTTATGATCTCCGCGGCATCCGTTGCATTCAATCTGTATGTGGCTTTTGTCAGTGGCCTGAATAGAGACTGATGATCAATATTCATCTGCGTGGTACGATTCAGCCACTCATCAGGCATCTCTGATGTAAGAGCCAGTAATGGCGACCGGTCGAGGAGAGCCCCTCCCACCCCTGTTGAAAGATTGGTTGCCCCGGGACCAAAAGTGGCATGGCAGACACCAGTCACACCGGTAAGCCGTGCCGTCACATCAGCCATGACAGCCGCAGAGGCTTCATGAGAGGTGAGGATAAACTCTATCCCGGCCTTACGGAATGCTTCCATGTAGGGTATCGACGGTCCCCCGGGGATGCCAAAAAATCTTCTTACCCCGTGATCCCTGAGTCTGTGCGCAAGGAGTTCAGCTACAGTCATAATTATTTTGTGCTTGCACAAATGTAAGCATTCAGCGAAACAAAAAAACCACGATATTTGCTCACTTTTGTGCACCAAATGAGAGATCAGCACCACGACACCATCTTCTGGGCAATCATAACATGCCTGATGTGGTCAACCGCCTACCCATTCATTAAAGTGGGACTGCAGTATGCAACGCCGATACATTTCGCGGGGACTCGATTCCTTCTTTCGGGACTGATGATACTGCCATTCACCGTGAGGCCCCGGGAATACATCAGGATGATTATTGAGAACAGGAGCCTGGCATTATGGGTTACTTTACTCCAGACACTGATCAATTATATTCTCTTCTACATCGGCATGGACCGGGTCCCGGGAGCACTGGGGGCAGTAATTGTGGGGGCGCAGCCATTTGTAACAGCTATTGTCTCCCGTATAATGATTAAGGAGGAACGGTTCACAAGGGCCAAGGTGATCACCATCTTCCTGGGCCTCGCGGGAATTGTGCTGGTAAGTCTGGGAAGGCAGGGATTTCACTTCGGCCTGCCGGGAGAGGTAGCCGGTATAATCATGATATTCCTTGCCAATATTTCAACGGCAACAAGCAATGTTCTCGTATCCAAAAATGGTAAGAAGATGAATCCGCTGGTGCTGAGCTCTTTCTCGCTCCTGATAGGAGGACTGATCATGTTCCTCATTTCGTTTGTCTTCGAGGATGTACCGTCAAAGCCCAATTTCCCGCTTAACTACTGGCTGGTTCTTTTATGGCTGGCATTCATGTCTGCCTTCACCTTCTCAAAATGGTACGTATTGCTGAAGAGGCCGGAGGTAAAGGTCTCCGAGCTGAACCTTTGGAAATTCATCATCCCGGTCTTCGGAGCCATTCTCAGCTGGCTGATTGTTCCAGGCGAACATCCTGACTGGGTGACAATTGCAGGAATGATAATCATATCGCTGTCGCTGATATGGTTCTTTGGTGTGACCGGCAGGCGCGAACGCCGGATCGAGGAGATTCCGGCAGGGCCGATGGCGAAGTAGTCTTCAGTCAGGCAATAGGCAGTAGGCAGTAAACAGTAGTCCTAATATTCAGATAATGAATATTTTGCACACATCTGACTGTCGATTGGCGACTGCTGATTTTTTCCCTATTGCCTATTGCCTACCCCCTACTGCCTGATTATTCACCACTCCGGTGGCCACTCTGACAGGTTCTTGAAGAAGAGCAGGTCCTTATAATGAGGCTTTGTCTTAGCCTCAATGGCAAGCATCTCATCCGCTGACAGAGGCTTGAATTCCTGTGCTATTTTAATATTTTCCTCCAGCTCCGCAATCTTGTCAATACCCACAATGATTGTGCTTACCGGGAGGGTCATGACATACTCCATAGCCTCCTTCATGGTGATGATGCCTCCGTTGGCAAAGATTCGGTCACGTGCCGGGATCTTCATCCCCACGATTCCCATGCCCTTGTTCACAGCATTGGGAAGGAACTTTTCTATGAACGGGTCATGATGCTTGTCTGCAGCATTGATTGCAACAAGCACATTATCAAACGGGAATCTTTCCAAAAGTGCATTCAGAACATCCGGCCCCTCATGACCGGTGAACCCGATGAACCTGATGATCTTCTCATCACGGGCTTTGATCATTGCTTTGAGGACCCCGTCATCACCTGTGATCTTGTCCAGGGTCTGCATCTCGGACAGCTTGACGTTATGAATCTGCCACAGGTCAAGATGGTCAGTATTCAGCTGTTTGAGCGATTTCTCCAGGAGCCTCATTGAGCCGTCATAGGTGCGGTCATGAGTCTTTGACGCGAGAAATACCTCCTTGCGGCGGTATTTTAGGACCTGCCCGAGGTTGCGCTCACTGGTGCCCATAGCATCGGCACGGGGAACTGTCTCGGTTTGCCTCCCGTATGCTGCAGCCGTATCTATATAGTTAATACCCATGTCAATGGCCCTGTTTATGATATCCAGGGCAATATCCTCCCTGCCCGGGACCTCGATGGAGGCCTGACCGCCAAGGCTGTATATCCCTACCATATGACCAGTTTTACCCAGAGGACGCAATGGCAGCTTCCCTTTTTTCAGGCCAAAAAGAGGATTTCCGAATGCATCAGCATAGGGTGACACGCCAGCCATAGCCGTGAGTGCTATCAGCTTCTGCAGGAATTCGCGACGACTGTTGAAACCTTTTTCTGACATCATATTTTTCTTTAAAGTTAAACCCTTTATCTAATCCAAAGTTCACGAACCGCCATAATATTTATCATTCTGAATCAAATAATGAATGCAGCCTGCTATCGGCGTCTCATCAGGAGAAACACGCCGATTACAGATGCTATCACCCCACCTCCATCACGCTTTCGGCTGCTTTGTCCTGCGAGCTGTAACAGCAAATATCGCCATCAGGATGGCTGCCAGAGTCGCCATCCCGGCCCCGAAATAAAATGGAATCTTTGAGTCCACCTTGTCATAAAGCACTCCGGCAATAATACTGGCAGGCAACAGGGTAATACCCAGCAGGGCATTGTAGATGCCAAGACCAGTGCCCTTCTTATTTGTATCGACGATGTCAGAGACAAATGCTTTCTGAATGCCGTCAGTTGCTGCCGAATATAGTCCGTAGAGCGCGAAAAGTGATATAATTACCGTTGTGTCTGATGATCTGCCGAATCCGAAATAGACCAGCGCATAGATCAGAAACCCGACAACAAGTATCTTCTCCTTGCCCACCCTGTCAGAGAGTGAACCTACCGGTATGGAGGCAATGACCGAAACAGCGTTAGTGACAAGGTAGACAAGAGGAATAAGGACTACTTTTATTCCCGCTTCGTTGGCCTTGACAAGCAAAAGCGCATCGGTAGAGTTTCCCAGAGTGAAGATGAAAACAATCCCCAGAAACAGATAATATCTTTTGCTGAAATCCCTGAAACGGAACTTATGAAACAGTTCAACCTTGCTCTTTCTAATCTCTTTTATTCCGAATATTATGACAAATATTCCCGCTATAGCCGGTATCCCGGCCAGGAGAAAGAGCAGCCTGTAATTCTCCGGAAAGAAGGAGAGCAGGGTGAATGCCAGCAGCGGCCCTGCAATAGCGCCGCTGTTGTCCATTGCCTTCTGAAGCCCGAAGCTCTTGCCTGTCTCATTATTGGTGACAGAGGCTGCTATCAGGCTGTCTCGCGGAGCCGTCCTGATTCCCTTCCCGAATCTTTCTGCAAATCGCAGTATCAGCACCTGCATGGGTGAGATGACAAAGGCATACATCGGCATGATGATGGCAGAGATCGCGTATCCGGCAAGCATAAATGGCTTGCTCTTACCGAGCTTGTCGCTCCAGAAGCCCGACAGTGCCTTGATAAGTGAGGCAGTGCTTTCGGCCACACCCTCAATCAGCCCCAGGCTGGCCTTCGAAGCACCGATAGACATTAAAAACATCGGCATAACAGAGTAAATCATCTTGACCGATGTATCTGTAAGGAAACTGGTCAGCCCGACAAATAAGATGTTCCTGTTGAAGCCGAGGATTCTGGCATCGCCTGCCGTTCGCCCTGAGGGCACTACCTGCCCGCTCTTACCTTTCATCGCAGATCTGCCCTATCGGACTGTCTTAATCCCTGTCCATCTTTATACCGTTGATCCTGAATAGCTTGAACAGTTCAACCACGACTATCGGTGCAAGCGACATCAGGATAACAATGATCCAGTGCTCACGGTCCATTACTGCCAGGCTGAATGCGTCACGAATCGGTGCTACAAGGAGTACAATCAGGCCGATTGCTGCCGATGCGAAAATAGCCCCGATAAGCGGCATGTTCTTAAACGGATTGGTCCTGAATGATGAAAGGGCATTTGAATGAAGGTTGCGTACATGAACCAGTTGTGCAAACATGAGGGTGGCAAAAGCCATCGTCCGGCCAAGGACCTCACCGCCGTCATGCCGACCGAGAATGTATGACACCAACGGAATACCACCAATCATAAGGCCTTGGTACATAACCCTCCATATCATTCCTTTCGTCATGAACCCCTTCTTCGAATTCCTGGGTTTGCGATTCATGATGCCCTCCTCCGGAGGATCAACGCTTAGCGCCAGTGCCGGCAGACTGTCGGTGACCAGATTGATCCACAGAATATGTATCGGCAGAAGGGGCATTCCCATATTGAATATTGAGGTGACCAGTATGAGAAAAATCTCGCCGACATTGGTT
>DCSU01000095.1:14529-14652 GCA_002325785.1 Bacteroidales bacterium UBA1458
GTGGCAAAGTTATCGTCAGTAAGGATCATGTCAGCGGCGCCCTTGGCCACATCAGTACCTACAATGCCCATGGCAGCCCCGATGTCTGCCTGTTTGAGTGCCGGGGCATCATTGACGCCGTCG
>DCSU01000064.1:0-17883 GCA_002325785.1 Bacteroidales bacterium UBA1458
GCTAACCATCTGAGCTATGGGCCCTGTCAAACAGGGTGCAAATATAATACACAATTGAAATATCTGCAAACCTATTTATCAGTCGGCAGTCGGCAGTCAGCAGTCGGGACTGAAGACTGAAGGCTGTGGCCTGGCCTACTGCCTGTTAATATAATCAAACAGTACCCCTCCCGCCTCATCAAGATCATAGCCGAAGGTGATAAGCCCGCCACGGTCACCAGCCATCACGATGATCCTCTTCTCAAAGACCTCCGGCTCACTGAAGATGCGTATCATCTCCCGTGCCATGGCCGTGGTGCCGTACTCAACAGACGGGTCAGTGGTGGGAACCTTGTTCATCAGCTCCTCCCACAGCTTCATGGAGTGAACATGAATAATTGCGTTAGTACCAGGATCGGCCGTGTAGATGGCGGCGTGCGTGAGCGACTCCGACGAGGCCTTCAGCGGACCGCTGCACATCACGGCATTATCGTCGATGTTATATGATGATACCTTTACATAATGCCCCGGCTCAAGCTCCGGGATGTCTCCCGTTGATGAACCGGTGATCATGAACTGCTGCGTTTTTCCTATCCTTATGCTGATGTTCCCGAACCCCACACCGTTCTCAAAGGCTCCCACAAGATCAAGATTGAAGAGTATATCCCTCCAGTGATTGATGATCTCATACTGCTCATCGGTGATGACGGAGCCTGACTGACTCCAGTAACAGTTGAACTTTACAAAACCTTCCATATAATTATGCTAATATTTTTAAAATTGAATCCCTGTTCGCCCTGCATACCCCCCGGTCAGTAATTATCGCGGTGATCAGACGTGCGGGCGTAACGTCAAATCCGTAATTCGATACCGGAATATTTTCCGGAGCAATATTTATGCCATCAATCTTTCTCACCTCATCTCCGTCGCGCTCTTCAATGACAATCTGATTCGGATCATCAATTGACATGTCAAATGTCGAAACCGGGAAGGCCGAATAAAACGGAATGCCATTATCGTTGGCCGCCAGAGCCTTGAGATAGGTGCCGGTCTTGTTCGCCACATCCCCTGATGCCGTCGCCCTGTCGCATCCCACTATGACCATGTCAACCATGCCGTTCTGCATCAGGTGGCCTCCGGCATTGTCCGTGATGAGCGTGCACGGGACACCGTGATTGCTCAACTCCCAGGCTGTCAGACGACTCCCCTGGTTTCGGGGACGCGTCTCGTCAATCCACACATGTACCTTTATCCCGCGATCGTGAGCCAGATATACCGGCGCCAGCGCGGTGCCGTAATCGACACAGGCCAGCCACCCTGCATTGCAGTGCGTAAGAATATTGACCACCTCGCCTCCCTTTTTAATGCTTATCTCCTCTATGAGCGGCAGTCCGTGCACACCTATGCTCCGGCTTCTCTCCGCCTCATCGTCGCACAGTCCCTGTGCAGCCCGGTGCATGACGCCGGCATCCGGATAACTTTTCAGAACCTCCGTCATGTAGTCAACAGCCCACGCAAGATTGACCGCGGTGGGTCTTGTTGCCTTAAGCTTATGGGCATCAATCATCACTGAGGAGTAAATATCATTATCGCTGCTGTGCGCAAGGAAGGAGAGATATACTCCCCATGCCGCTGCAGCCCCGATAAGAGGAGCACCCCTGACAGCCATGCTGCTGATAGCATCACATACCTCGCCAGAACTCCTGAGAGTCATCACTTCAAATGAAAATGGCAGTTTCCGCTGATCAATCACATGTACCGACCCCGGGTCTGCCACCTCATGCCAGATACTCCTGAAATCTTTTTCCCCAACCTTCATCACAAAAATACCCCACCGGGATTAATGCGTAAAATTAAGAATAATTACACTGATTTTGATTATCAGCATGTTCACATAATTTGTTAAAACTCATTTTCGACTTTCCGACCCGTTTGTTCTACATAATTTGAATGAATTGATTATTTTTGCATTAGAATAAAATTCATGGTCAACAAAGAGGAATACAGGACTAGGATTATCCTGACAGCCAGCAAGATCTTCAGTCATTACGGCTTCAGGAAGACCACCATGGAAGAGATCTCAAGGGCGCTGAAAAAGGGGAAGAGCTCCATCTATTACTATTTTGCCAGCAAGGAGGAGATATTTGAGGCGGTAGTACTTTATGAGGCAAACCAGCTTCGCACGCAGCTCACCACTGCTATCAAGGAGGTGGACTCGCCCCAGGAAAAGCTTCGCATTTACATATATGTGAGGATGAAGGCGTTTGCCAAGCTCTCGAACTATTACAACGCCGTCTTCGACAAGAACCTTGATCATTATGAATTCATAGAAAAGATCAGGTCAAGATATGACCGTGAGGAGCTGGCCATCCTCAGGCTGCTGGTCTATGTGGGCAATACGAGGGGTATCTTCAGGGTTGAAGCAAGCGAGTATACCGCGATGGCAATACAGACTATGCTTAAAGGAATGGAAGTTCCACTTTTCTGGCGCAAGCGCGATATAGACATCAATGACCGCCTTGAGGCCATTCTGAACCTTATCTTCAACGGTATTAACAAGAGGTAGTCCGGTCCTTGTTTTCCCCCGTATTTGCAAATGGCATCCAGCCCTGTGTTTCCCCCCGTAACAACAAGATGCCGTCTGGCTATTATTTTTTCTTCCCCGTAGTTACGGGAACCGGTTTCCTTGTGAATGCCCATACAAGCAGCGCCACTCCGGCGATAACAAGCGGAATACTGAGCAACTGACCCATATTGAGATTCATCCCTGCCTCGAAAGCAACCTGGTCCTCCTTGACATACTCAACCAGGAACCTGAATCCGAATACCATGATGAGGAATAAGCCGAAAAGCAGGCCGGGCTTCTGTTTCCCCTTGTTCTTCCAGTAGACCAACATCAGCACGCCGAAGGTAGTGAGGTAGGCCAACGCTTCATATATCTGTGTCGGATGCTTTGGCGCTGTCTCTCCGTTACGGAGGAACACGAATCCCCACGGAAGGGTTGTCTCCACCCCGTAAATCTCGGAGTTCATCAGGTTCCCGAGACGTATCAGTACTCCGGCCAGGGCAACCACTATCACCACGCGGTCAATTGCCCAGATGAACGGTTTCCTCTCCTTCCTGACGAAGAGCCATATTGCCAGTGGGATCCCGATGGCAGCCCCGTGACTGGCCAGTCCACCGTGCCATACCTTCAGTATCTCGAACGGGTTGGCAAGATAGTAGGCAGGCTCATAAAAGAGACAGTGACCGAGCCTGGCGCCGACGATTGTTCCCACGGCAACATAGACGGTGAGCCTGTCGAGCGTAGTGTCGCTCAGTCCCTCATTTTTGAAGATATTCCTCATGATGTAATATCCGAATACAAATCCTGATGCGAAAAGCAGGCCGTACCATCTTACTGCAAAGTTGCCGATGCGGAAGATCTCCGGATCAACATTCCAAGGAATTATCTGAAGTTCCATTGTTCTGGTGTTTGGGATACAAATTTAAATAAAAAACCAACAGCGAAACTTTAAGGGCCGCAAAGATAAGGTTACACGGAAGCTTCATCCTGTTTAAATATCGAAATTTGATGTAAGTTTGTAAGCGGTGGATCACAGGAGATACATATCAGGAAGTCTGGGCGCAGCGGCCCTGCTAATGCTCTTTATACTGTCTTGTGCCAAGATCAGCTCTCCTTCCGGCGGGCCTAAGGATAATGATCCGCCGGTCATCCTGAAAAGCCAGCCCGAGCCCGGTACGGTAATGTTTACGGGTAAGGAGTTCCTGGTCGATTTTGACGAATTCGTCGTTCTTGACAGGATTACCGACAAGTTCATGGTTTCGCCTCCTCTTGCAACCCGGCCCGAGGTAAAGCTTAAGGGCAAGAGCCTGTTGGTGACATGGGATGAGGAGCTGGCAGACAGTACCACCTATACATTCTTTTTCCAGGATGCCATTCGAGACAACAATGAAGGCAACCCCATACCCAACTACCAGTATGTCTTTTCCACGGGTCCCGTGCTTGATTCTCTCTCACTCACCGGCAATGTGTTTGGCGCCCTCGACCTTGAGATTGTGGAGGATGTCACCGTGATGATGTATTCCAATCTCACCGACAGTGCTCCGCGCACTCTCCTTCCATCATATATTTCTCGTCCCGACCCGTCAGGCGGATTCATGATCAGCAATATTAAGCCCGGTCAGTACCGGCTCTATGCCCTGAAGGACCTTAACGGCAACAAGCTCTACGATCTTGACGACGAGGTCTTTGCCTTCTGCGACTCGGTCATCAGAATCACCCCGGAGGACTATTATTCTATCGCGCTTGACTCGGTAAAGTATAAGCCGGCCAACGCCACCGAGACAACCAAACCGGATGTCTTCCTCTTCGGGCTTCACAGGCTCTATGCCTTCCAGCAGGAGCCCAGGAAGCAGTATCTTAAGTTTACTGAGAGGAAGAGTGCATGGTCAGCCGGCTTCGGGCTGGCGATGCCTGCCGACACAGGGCAGGTGTCTGTAACCATTACCGGCGCCTCCCCGGAGTCGTGGTATATGGAGACCAATGCTGCCCGTGACACGTTTATGCTATGGATCACTGATCCGGAGGTCTACGGCATCGATATGCTGGAGACTCTGCTTACCTATCCCTTCACCGACAGCACCGGGACTCTCATTGCGAGGACCGATACGCTTAACCTCCGGTACACCAAACCACCCACACCCAGGGGAGGCGCCGGCAGGATGCCTCCGTTGCCGCTTACCACGAACCTCACCGGCAAACTGAGACCTGGCACTGAGCCCATATTCAGATCCACCACACCCCTGACTGACCCGGACACATCATTGATAACGCTTATTCAGACCCTGGATTCTGTACAAACAGAGCTTACCTATTCATTTATAAGGGACAGCATTACAGCGCGCCGCATCATGATGAGAGCCGCGCTGACACCTGGCGGCTCCTACTCGATGGTCTGCCTGGCCGGCGCTTTTCGGGATATCTACGGTAACGCCACCGACTCAACAAACTACAAGTTCTCGATTGCCACCACTGAGGATTACGGAAGCATTAAGGTAAAGCTTTCGGGCTATGAGGGGGATGTCATCATCCAGCTTATCGCAGACAAGGAAAAGATCGTCAGGCAGGCTTACCTGAAAAGCCCCGGGGAGATTGATTTCCCGCTTCTTGAAAAGGGACGCTACAGGCTGAAGGCTGTTTATGACCTTGATTCAAACAAGGTATGGACCACAGGCAATTATCACTTCAAAAGAAACCCGGAGCCGGTTACCTATTATGAGGGTGAACTGGACGTCAAGATCAACTGGGCGCTGGAGCAGGACTGGGACCTGGGGGTGATGTACGTAAAGGATCTCTCGCTGAGGAATAAACCGGCAACAAAAAGATAAACACATGGCAACACGTCGCAGGTTCATCAGAAATACCGTTGTGGCAGGTGCGGCCATCACTGCCGGTGTTCCGGCATTTTCAACGGGGAGGGCTGCCAAACGGACATCAAACAGGCCGGCATCAAGGCTCCGTAAGTTCCGCAGCAAGGCCGTGGAGGATACCATCAGGGAGATAGAGTCATTCCTTGGCGACACCGAGCTTGCATGGCTCTTTGGAAACTGTTTTCCCAACACTCTTGATACCACCGTCAATTTCTCCGTCAAGGAAAACAAGCCTGACACATTCGTCATCACGGGAGATATCAATGCCATGTGGCTGCGTGATTCCACCGCCCAGGTATGGCCATACATATCCCTTACAGCCGGCGATGCGGATCTGAAGGAGCTGATAGCCGGAGTCATCAACCGCCAGGTGAAGTGTATTCACATCGACCCTTACGCCAATGCCTTCAACGACGGTCCGGGACAGAGTGAATGGATGAGTGATCTGACTGACATGAAGCCTGAGCTTCATGAGCGCAAGTGGGAGATAGATTCTCTCTGTTATCCTGTCAGGCTGGCTCACGGTTACTGGAAGGCCACCGGTGACACCTCGGTGTTTGACGCCGCATGGGCCTCGGCCATGAATCTGATAATAAAGACATTCCGTCAGCAGCAACGCAAAGACGAACCCGGACCGTACCGTTTCCAGAGGGTAACAGGGTGGCAGACTGACACCGTTGCCGGCGGCGGCTTCGGCAACCCGGTAAACCCGGTCGGGCTGATCGTATCCATCTTCAGGCCGTCGGATGATGCAGCCATCTGGCCCTTCCTGATACCTTCGAACTATTTTGCAGTGAAGTCGCTAAGGCAAATAGCGGAGATTGCTTCAGCCGTTATCAGGGATGAGGCGCTGGCTGCCGAAGCCGCCGCCCTTGCCGGGGAGGTTGAGACTGCCCTTGTAAAATACGCCAGGGCTATCCATCCGCAGCACGGAGAGGTCATACCCTATGAGACAGACGGGTATTACAATTACAATTTCATGGATGATGCCAACGTGCCGAGCCTGCTGAGCATGCCCTATCTCGGAACCATCGATCGCAATGACCCGCTCTATCTCCGCACCAGGAGTTTTGTGCTGAGCAAAAGCAATCCCTATTATTTCTCCGGCATTGGCGGTCACGGTGTGGGCAGTCCGCATACCGGTCTTAACCGAATATGGCCGATAGCCATCACCATGAGGGCTCTTACGGCCAGCAACGATTACGATATTGTCTCATCACTCAAGATGCTTGCAAACACCCATGCTGCCACCGGATTCATGCATGAGTCGTTCCTAAAGGATGACCCCACCCGGTACACCAGGAAGTGGTTTGCCTGGGCCAACACGCTTTTCGGTGAGCTGGTGCTCGAGACATACAGAACCAAACCTGAACTGCTGAAAGAAATTTAAAAAGAGATTATATGAAAGAAGTAGTTGCCGGAGTAGACATTGGCGGTACAAACACCAAGATAGGCTTTGTTGATGCGCAGGGGGCTATTCTCGCCGAGGGCGGACTCCCTACTGCTGATTATGAACTGGCAGAGCATTTTGTTACTGCCCTTGACAGTAAGATCAGGGAGATGATGACAGGTCATAAAGATCTGAAAATTATAGGTATAGGTATAGGGGCCCCAAATGCCAATTTCAACAAGGGTACCATTGAGCTGGCCACCAATCTCAACTGGAAGGGGATAGTCCCCCTCGTGGAGATGACGGAACGGCAGACCGGACTGAAAGCACGCATCACCAATGATGCCAATGCTGCCGCCCTGGGTGAGATGATATTCGGCGCGGCAAAAGGGGTAAAGGATTTTATCATCCTCACACTAGGCACAGGACTCGGCAGTGGCATCGTCATAGACGGCGAGGTTGTCTGCGGTCATACCGGCTTCGCCGGTGAGCTGGGTCACATGATAATGGTCGAAGGTGGACGGGAGTGCGGCTGCGGCCGCCGCGGCTGCCTCGAGACCTATGCTTCGGCGACGGGACTGGTGCGTACCGTATTGGAACTGCTCAGCGACAGCCGTGAGGAGAGCGTGCTCCGAGATATGAAGAGCAGCGAGATCACCTCACGCATGGTGTCTGAGGCTGCGGCGGCCGGCGATGACATTGCCGTGGAAGCTCTCGACCGTACAGCACACATGATAGCTCTTGGCATAGCCAACTCAGTCATCTTCTCCAGCCCTGAAAAGATATTCCTCTTCGGCGGACTGGCGCAGGCAGGCGCCGCCATTATTGAACCGGTGCGGAAGTACGCAGACGAACTGGTACAGCCCATATTCCGGGGTACATTCACCGTGATGCCGTCGGGACTGCCCGAAGCCCGCGCAGCCATCCTGGGCGCCTCGGCACTCATCTGGAAAGATGCTAATTAGTATTGACTCCCAATACCGTGACACGGTACAGGCATTGCTGGCACCGGCCAGTTGCGGCAGGAATTCATTGTTTTGTAATACATAATACCAGACAGATGCAAACCATAGAGGTCAGCAGACTTAACAGCGAAAAAAGCAGCCCGCCCATGGCGGAGGTTTCAGCCAGGCTCGATGAGCTTGGCGAAGGTCATGCCATAGGAACCGTTAACTGGGAATCATTCTCTTACAGGCCTGAAGTTAAGTTCAATATTGCATACGGCGACAGCGAGATTTTTATAAAGTATTATGTCAGGGAGGCTCACACCAAGGCTGAGAAGAGCCGCACTAACGAGATGGTATGCGAGGACTCCTGCGTGGAGTTCTTTGTCTCACCTGCTGATGATGGCATCTACTACAATTTTGAGTTCAACCCTATTGGAACTGCGCTCATGGGTTCCGGCCACGGCCGGCATGACAGCGCCAGGACCGATGCCGCCGTTGTTGATGGCATTCGCCGCCTCACAACCATGGGCCACGAGCCGTTCGCAGAGATCAGCGGCGACATACACTGGTCCCTGACACTGGCCATCCCGCTGACCACCTTCTTTCATCATAAGGTCGACAGCCTGGCTGGCAGGAGCTTCAGGGCCAATTTCTACAAGTGCGGCGACAAGCTGAGCAATCCTCATTTTGTGACATGGAACCCGGTGGGCACCGAAAAACCAGATTACCACCGGCCGGAGTATTTTGGAGTACTGATATTCATATAAATGATTTAAGAACAAGGAATGATGATTTAGGATTTAGGAAGTAGGTTTAGTAGACGAGATTTCTGGCCAATATTAAAAGTCGCAAATCGCAAATCAATCAACATCGCAAATCGCAACGCGCCAATCGAAATTTTTAAATAAATATAAATCGCAAATCGCAAATCGCAAATCGCAAATGATTAAAGGGAATGCAATCATCGGCCAGTCCGGCGGTCCGACATCAGTAATAAATTCAAGCCTCGCAGGAGTGATCACCGCAGCCAAAGCATCAGGCATAATATCAGGCGTTTACGGCATGAACTACGGCATTGAGGGGTTCATGAATGAGTGGCTCTTCAACCTCGGGGCACAGCCTGATGACATCATCCAGGGCCTGCGCCGTACTCCTTCATCTGCCCTCGGATCATCGCGCCACAAGCTCAAGGAGGAAGACTTTCCGAAGATTCTCTCAGTACTTGAGAAGTACGATATCAGGTACTTTTTCCTGATAGGAGGAAATGACACCATGGATACCATCAACAGGGTTGAAGCCTACTGCCGCGATAAAGGTTACGAGCTCACCGGGATTGGTATTCCGAAGACCGTCGATAATGACCTTTTCGGAACAGACCACACCCCGGGCTTCGCCTCGGCGGCATGGTCGAACACCCTCAATGTGATGCAGGCCGGGATGCTGGCACGAGACATGAAGAAGGTAGATCAGTTTACAGTTTACCAGACCATCGGCCGTGATGCGGGATGGCTCGCCGCTGCAACGGCCATGGCAAAACGGGAAGAGGACGACGCTCCTCACCTGATATATACTCCCGAGCACCATTTTGTGAGGGAGCAGTTCCTCGCTGACGCTGACCAGTGCATCCGTAGATACGGCTGGGTCTCGGTTGTATGCGGAGAGGGGATCAAATATGCTGACGGCACTCCTGTAAGTGAATCAGTGGTGAAGGATAAGTTCAGCAACACTGAGTTCGGTGCCATGGGCGGGGCCAGCGTGGCACTGGCACTTCACCGCATGATCACATCGGAGTTCGGACTCAGGGGTGAGTTCCAGATAACCGAGTCGCTGATCATGAGCGATTACGTCAGGTCGCTGCCAGTAGACCTCGATGAGGCATACAGGTGCGGCGTTGAGGCTGTACGGATGGCAGAGAGAGGGGAGTCGGGGTACATGGTAAGCATTAACAGGGTCTCCGATGATCCCTATGAGGTGACATTCGGCAAGGTGCCCCTCCACGAGGTGGCGGTGTCAGCCAGGCCCATGCCTGGTGAGTACTTCAACGCCGCCGGTAACTTCGTCTCTGACGCTTTTATGAAATATATGAGGCCGCTGACCGGTGACATGCCCGACTTTGTCAGGCTAAAAAAGATTATGGTATTAAAATAAAACTGAAGATAATGGCAACTGAATTCAACAAAGTGGCTCTCTCCATCAATGCTCATCCCGATGATGCTGAGGCATGGAACGCAGGGGTGCTCAAGCTCCTGCATGACAAGGGATACCGGATCGTTATTGCCACCATGACCGGTGGCGATCTGGGCGGATGCAACATGAGCATGGAGGAGACGGCACGTGTTCGCTATGAGGAGGCTAAAGCCGCCGCCGCCGTCCTGGACGCCGAATACTATACAATGGGAGGCACTGACGGCTCACTCTATGACACCCGGGAGCTCCGGCTGAAGACGATCTCGCTGATGCGCAGGGTGCGTGCAGGCATCGTCTTTACACACCTGCCAAACGACTATCACCCTGACCACCGTGCCACAGCCGCCATAGTTGAGGCGGCGGCAATGGTAGCCTCCCTTGACCCGGTACCGGTGCCTGAGAAGCCGCTGGAGGTCACCCCGCTGCTCTATCACTCCTCCCCCCTGACGCTAAGTGACCCCCTGGGTTCACAGATAATCCCGCCTCACTTTTTCGTTGACGTAACCAGCGCGGTGCAGACGAAGATCGAAATGCTGAGCAAGCACGTCTCACAACTCGAGCTGATGAAGCACATGCACAAGATTGACGATTTCTTTGGCTATGTGCTTGAGGGGAATAAGAACTACGGTAAGATGGCAGGGGTAGAGTATGCCGAGGTGTACTGGCAGCACCTTGGGGGTGGCTTTCAGAAAGACCCTCAGATACAGCGTGACCTGAAAGAATTCATCGTTAAACATTAAATTAACCGATATGAATCTGACTGAAAAGAAGTACAGCAAGTATGCGCTGGTGCGCGAAATGATGGAGACACCCGGTATCATCAGGTCATTCAGACCTGAAGTGTCCGCACCTTTCCTGAAGGCCTTCCAGTCGAAGAAGGGACTCTTCCTGACAGGGGAAGGCAGCAGCAGGCTGTTTCCTGCAAAAAGAACAATTTTCTCATCGTTCAGGAAGGACTTCCTCATGCCGGTGATGACAGAGGGCTGCACCCAGTCGCTGGAGTACAATCTCAAAGATTTTGTGGTCTTTGCCGCCTCTAACTCAGGACAGACAAAAGAGGTTATCCGCCTGGTCTCCGCCCTGAAAAAGAAGAAGCACAATGCTGTCTTCGGGCTGACAGCCAATGTCAATACCAAGCTTGAGGAGATGGTTGATGCTGCCCATGTACTCAAATGCGGCAAGGAGAACGCCGTGGCCGCAACCAAGTCGGTGATTGAACAGGCGCTCTTCTACGACTCACTCATGCGTCATCTCCGGGGCGAGAAGATGACAGGCCTGAAGAAGGCTGCTGATCAGATTGAGGAGGTGCTGACGGCCCGGATAGACAAGAAGATCATTAAGATGGTTGCCAATGCCGACATGATATATTTCGCAGGACGGGATAATGGCGTTGCTGCAGAACTGGCCCTGAAGACCAATGAGATCACCCGCAAGAAGTCCGCGTTCCTCGAGGGGACTTTCGCCCTGCATGGGATAGAGGAGGTGATGAATAAGAATGAGGTCCTCATATGGGTTGACCCGTTTGAACATGACCACGACAAGTTCATGGAGTGCATAGTGAAGGGGGCAGAGGTCAATGTCATCGCGATAGCAAAAGAAAAGACCATCTTCCCGACTATTATCATTCCTGACGGAGGAGATTATGCTGAGTATCTCCAGCTTGCCGCCGGGTGGAACATACTGGTTGACACAGGGATCGCCCTGAAGATTGATCCTGACCATCCTCGGAGGGCCAGGAAGGTGGGGAATGAATATGTTCCCGCCTAAGAAGAGAGATGAGCCTCCTGCCCCGGCAGACATTTATTTTCACCCTTTAGTTCTAAACATTATATTTACGTTTAGTTTAACTCTAATTCTAACCCATGCATAAGGAAAAGGTAGTCGTCGGCATAGATATCGGAGGCACCAACACCGTCTTTGGCTTTGTTGACAGGACAGGGAAAATCCTGGCGGAGGATCATATCACCACCAATCACTATGATGAGCCGGAGGTGTTCGTTGCCGCGCTGTATGAGAAGATGATGATCACTGCAGCCAGAATTGGCAGGGAGGTAGAGATACTTGGTTTTGGCATCGGGGCACCCATGGGCAACATCAACAAAGGCACCATTGAGTACCCGGCTGATCTACCGTGGAAGGGTATTATACCGCTGGCAGACATCTTTGCAAAGCACACATCTCTGCCGGTGCTGGTCACCAATGATGCCAACGCAGCGGCTGTAGGAGAGATGATCTACGGCGGCGCCAAGGGGATGAAAAACTTTGTGGTGATAACTCTCGGCACAGGACTTGGAAGCGGGTTTGTAGTCGACGGCAAGCTGGTATATGGCCATGACGGCTTTGCAGGTGAGATAGGTCACACCTCCATCAGGCCGGGAGTCTCAAACCGCGACTGCGGGTGCGGGCGCAAAGGATGCCTTGAGACCTATGTCTCAGCCACGGGACTGAAGAGGACAGTGCTGAAGATCATGGCTGACAGGCTTGAGGACAGTGAGCTGCGCCGTTTCAGCTTCGAGGAGCTCGACTCAAAGAAGATCTATGAGGCGGCGCGCCGGGGTGACCCTATTGCCCTCGACGCGTTTGAACACACGGGCGCCATGCTGGGATACAAGCTGGCCGATGTGGTGGCACACACCAACCCCGAGGCAATTTTCCTCTTCGGAGGTTTGGCGCTGGCGAAGGAGCTGATCTTTGAACCGGCAAAAGAGCATATGGAAAAGAACCTGCTCTATATATACCGCGACAAGGTGAAGTTGCTGCCTTCGGAGCTGAGCACGCAGAACGCCGCAGTGCTTGGTGCAAGCTCCCTGGTCTGGTCTGAGATGGATCAGAAGCGGTAATTTGAAAGAACAAATGACCAACTACAACCTGCCGGAGATGATGAGTTATATCATAGGTGCACTCTTTGCGGTGATTGTGTTCTCAATCGCATATGCCTATCTTAAACCTCACAAACTTCATCACTCAAGGCCTCTTTCGACCCTCGCCCTCAAGGGGAGTTACCTGCTCTATCTGCTGGTGATGCTTATTGTCATCTACTTCGCCAGCCTTCGTGGAGGAGGCGTGAGCCAGGTGTTCGACGGCCCGGAATTCTTCATATTCCTGGCGGTCCTGTTTGTCCCAACGGCAGGCATCTTCTCACGGAAGATAACCCGTTTCAGCGCTAAGAGAGTAAGGTATAACCTGGTTTTTACCGCGGTGAATATTGTCATGGCCATAACTGTGCTTTTGCTTTACAGGCTATGATTTGTCATCCGGTTAATAAGATTATATTTACTATATAAAAAGAAAAAACTCCAAAATCATGATCAAAGAAAGATTTATCACTTATGTGGAGGAGAGCATCCGAAAAAACTGGGAAAAAGAGGCGCTTTCCAATTACCGTGAGAAGGGCTATTCATACAAGCAGATAGCTGAGATGATGGTCAAACAGCACCTTGCCTTCCGTGAATATGGCATCCAGGAGGGCGATAAGGTGGCGCTTCTGGGCAGGAACTCGGCCAACTGGTGTGCAATGTATCTCGCCGTGGTGACCTACGGTGCGGTGATTGTGCCTATCCTTCCGGACTTCAAGACAGATGACCTGCATAATATTCTCAACCACTCTGACTCAAAGCTGTTGTTCGTCGATGACAAGATCTGGGAGCTCCTGGACCAGGAGAAGCTTAAGGAGATAAAATGCGTCAAGAGCCTTGATACCTTTGAGATGATCATGAGCAGGTCGGATAAGATCACTGAAATCTACAGGAATCTCGACGATCATTTTAAAAAAGCCTTCCCGGCTTTCAGTCCTGCCGATATCAAGTTCTCCGGTATCGACAATGAGAAGCTGGCCGTGATCAGCTACACCTCCGGCACCACCGGCTTCTCCAAGGGTGTGATGATACCCCACCGGAGTCTTGCCGCAAACATACGGTACGCACAGACGAACATGCCTCTTGAGCCGGGTGACCCGGTGGTCTCTTTCCTTCCACTTGCACACACCTACGGATGCGCTTTTGAGTTCCTCTTCCCCTTCACCTACGGATGCCATATCACGATACTCACCAAGACACCCTCGCCGCAGGTGCTTATCCAGGCATTCAAGGAGATCAGGCCCAGGCTCATCCTCTCTGTCCCGCTGGTGATAGAGAAGGTATACAAGAAGCAGATCCTGCCGGCCATCAGCAAACCTGCGATGCAGGTGATGCTGAAGGTGCCCGGCATCAATAAAATACTCTTTAAAAAGGTGCGCGAGAAGCTTGAGACGAGCTTTGGCGGCAGGTTCAAGGAGCTTGTCATTGGAGGGGCAGCATTCAACTCTGATGCCGAGAAGTTCTTCAAGAAGATAGGACTGCGCTTCTCAATAGGCTATGGCATGACTGAGTGCGGACCGCTGATCAGTTATGACGGGTGGAAGACGGCCAGGATCGCATCGTGTGGTAAGTCGGTTGATACACTAGAGGTTAAGATTGATTCACCCGACCAGCAGAAGACCGTCGGTGAGATCATCCTCCGAGGTGATAACGTGATGCTGGGTTACTACAAGAATGAGAAGGCAACGAGGGCTGTGATCGATGAGGATGGCTGGATGCATACCGGCGACCTCGGCGTGATTGATAAGGACGGCTATATCTACATTAAGGGGAGAAGCAAGGATATGCTGCTGGGACCCTCGGGCAAGAATATCTATCCGGAGGAGATCGAATCACAGATAAACAACTACAAGTATGTAACTGAGGCTGTTGTCATCTCTGAGGATAACAAGCTCGTAGGACTCATTTTCCCTGATTATGAGGCGCTCAGGACTGCAGGTATAGGTGAGGACGGACTTGCTGCTGCACTGGATGAGATACGCAAGGATGTGAACAACCGTCTGCCGGAGTATATGGCCGTGACCAAATTCAGAGTCCATCCCGAGGAGTTTGCCAAGACGCCCAAGAGGAGTATCAAGCGGTATCTCTACATGAAGGAGTAGAACCCAAATGAATTGAAGAGGCCCGTCATGGGCCTCTCCGTTAATATATGACAGTGAAAAAGTATTGTATCATAGTTGCAGGAGGCAGCGGGAGGCGTATGATGTCAGCCATCCCCAAACAGTTCCTTCTCCTTGACGGGAAGCCGCTGCTGATGCATACCATCGAGCGGTTTCACTCCTTTGACCCGCTCATTGAGATAATAGTTGTTCTGCCTCCGGAACATCACTCTCTCTGGAGCAGTCTGGTGGAGGAGTACTCTTTTGGTATCTCTCACAGGGTAGCTGCCGGCGGGGAGGAGAGGTTCCACTCGGTAAGGGCCGGGCTGGCGCTGGTGAAGGGAGATTCTCTTGTTGCGGTGCATGACGGCGTCAGGCCGCTGGTGAGCCATGATACAATATGGCGATGTTATGCCGATGCCGGGGAGTTCGGCACCGCGGTACCATTCATCGAACCGGCAGATTCGGTGAGAGTACTCGAGGGCGATGACAGCAGACCACTGCCAAGAAACATGGTAAGGCTGATTCAGACACCGCAGGTGTTTCGCGCCAGCATCATCATGAAGGCCTATGAGCGCGACTTCGATCCTTCGTTCACTGATGACGCAACGGTGGCAGAGGCCGACGGGATAAAGATACACCTCACTCACGGAAACCGGGAGAACATAAAGATAACGACACCTGAGGATCTGGCTGTGGCACACATACTGGCCGGTATACTCAGGCAATGAACCGCGGGAAATGATGGAACAGGAGCACATACTGGATTACAAGAAACTGGAGATAAAGAGAATCAGGAGACCTGACGCTGACATACTCTCCCTGCTCAAGGCTACGGTTCTGGGCTCCGAGGGAGGCATGCGCTACTCGATGCAGAACACTGAGGAGAGGATCAAGTCATACGGCGACGGACTCTCATTCATGGCCCTCTACAAGAAGAGCAGCCTGAAGGGCGTCATCGGCCTGTGCCGCAGGAATACCATGAACAGGGGTGAGCAGTACGACTCCACCTATCTCAGGTATCTTGCCATTCAGAGCGCTTTTCAGACCGAAAGGGCGCCGAAACACCGTCGGGAAAAACTCTCTCAGGCAGGCGACAGCTTTAAACAGCAGATACTTTCTGTCATCAGGGACCCGCAGCACGTCACCGGGGAGGAACATGTCAATGGCCATCCGCATGTCATGTATGCATACGTCGAGAGCCGCAATGAGCGTTCCAGGAACATGATCAACCAGTCGGGATATGAGTATATACGCTCCTTCCTGACTGTCGCCTTCAGCCGGTTCAACCCTAAGCCTGATCCAGCCGTCGCAAGGCTCAGACCGGAGGAGGAGCCCGCCATGGCGCGCCTGTTGGATGAACAGTACAGCGGATACTGCTTTTATACCGGCGAGTTTTCATTCTATGATCACAGGTATTATGTACTCAGACACAACGGCAAGATAGTTGCAGGCGTCGGTGCCATCCCGGCACAGTACAGGGTTGTCAATGTACCCGGACTGTGGGGGTGGCTGATGATGAAGGTATTGCCTCGTACACCTTTGTTCAGGAGGCTCTTCAGGCCCGAGGAGTTCCGGTATATTATCCTCAATGCAATCTACTGCCGTCCGGGAAGCGAGGAGCTGCTTCCTGACCTGTTTGAGGCAGTATGCGCCGCAGAAGGATATAATACCGCCCTGACCTGGCTTGATGATCACTCCTCACTCTACGAGACCCTTCGCACAAACAGAGGCATGGGCGCGCTGAACAGGATGCTGAATGCTAAACCCGGACTGGTATATGCCTCATTCACAGGACTTACTCCAGCTGAAACGGAGAAGTTCTATGAGTCGCCGGCATACATTTCGGGATTTGACTTTTCATAACCGTTCAAAAAAAGTTGATAATGAAGGCTGTTTACAGAAAATTTTATCTCGGCTCCGTGGTGGCCGTGATGCTCTTGTTATTGTCCATGCCGGTTGCCGGCCAGGAAAACAATGATGCCCTGGCGGAGGATGCCGGGCGCATGGATTGGTTCGCAGATGCGAAGCTGGGCATATTCATCCACTGGGGCATCTATGCTGTTAACGGCATAGATGAGTCATGGTCGTTCTACAATGAACTGATACCCTATGAAGATTACATGAAACAGCTCGGCGGATTCACGGCGGCTGAATATGACCCCGCAGCATGGGTGAAGCTCATCAAACAGAGCGGCGCCCGTTATGCGGTGCTCACCTCAAAGCATCATGACGGGGTGGCGCTGTGGGACACGCAGCTGAGCCGTCTCAATACCGTTGATACAACACCGGCCGGACGTGACCTGGTCAAACCGTTTGTAAAGGAACTGCGGAAGGCGGGACTGAAGGTGGGGCTCTATTACTCGCTGCTCGATTGGTCGCATCCCGACTACCCGAACATGACGAAGAGCGTCCGGAGATACGCGTCAGACTCGCTGCGCTGGGAACGGTTTATTGCATTTAACCACGGCCAGATAAACGAGCTTGCCCGGGAGTTCCGGCCTGACCTCTACTGGTTTGACGGCGACTGGGAGCAGAGCGCCTCGATGTGGCGCGCACAGGAGATCCGAAAGATGATACTTGATCACAACCCATCAGCAATAATCAACTCGCGGCTGGCGGGCTACGGCGACTATGCCACGCCGGAGCAGGGACTGCCATCGGTGAGGCCTCCGGAAAAACACTGGGAGCTGTGCATGACAATCAATGATTCATGGGGCTACCAGGGGAATGACCGGAATTACAAGAGCCCCTCGCAGGTAATCCGGATCTTTGCCGAGTGCATTGGCATGGGTGGTAACCTGCTGCTTGACATCGGCCCGAAGGCTGACGGCACCCTGCCACCGGAACAGACAGAGGTGCTGAGAGAGATGGGACGGTGGACCTCGAAGCACAGCCAGGCGATCTACGGCACCGCGGCGGGACTCCCTGAAGGGCACTTCGCGGGTCCCTCAACAATGAGTCGCGACAGCACCACGGTCTACCTCTTTTTT
>DCSU01000064.1:17960-18128 GCA_002325785.1 Bacteroidales bacterium UBA1458
CTCAGGCCTTACTGGAGCAGCCATGCCGGGGTGTACTTCATAAAGGTGCCCGAAGAGGTGCTTGATGAGAAGATGACCGTCATAGGACTGTCGCTTGACGGAAAGCTGAAGACAGAGTAACGGTACCTAAATAATTACCCCCACGAAATGAAAACATACTTTCTAATA
>DCSU01000100.1 GCA_002325785.1 Bacteroidales bacterium UBA1458
ACCCGGGATCTCGCGGAACTGGCGCCTCACCTCATCAACCATGCTTCCTGCTGCACGTCCCACGGCTTTCATCGATAGAGCGCTGAAGAGGAATGCCATCATTGCACCGATGAAAATACCGGCGATGAGCAGCGGGTTGAACAGTGACAGGTCATATGCTCCCACAAAGTCCTTAATATTTGCCGTACTGACGTTAACGGCTGTCAGTCCTTCAGGGATTACCGTCGGGACAGTGCTGTTGTAGAAGAGCACATCTCCTATCTGCTTGAATCCCTCTGCTGTTCCGTCAGCAAGGCGTCCGAGCCAGAGCTTGACCTCCTCCATGTAAGCTGCCACCAGGGCCATGGCCGTTAGTGCTGCAGAGCCGATGGCAAATCCCTTACCAGTGGCTGCTGTGGTATTGCCAAGCATGTCAAGGGCGTCAGTGCGCTCACGCACCTCCTTGGGAAGATGTGCCATCTCGGCGTTACCGCCCGCATTGTCAGCTATCGGGCCGAAAGCGTCGGTGGCAAGAGTGATACCAAGCGTGGAGAGCATCCCCACAGCTGCAAACCCGATACCATACACACCCCAGGCGAAGTTCTGGAAACCGCCAGCGAATCCGTATGCTGCTATGATGGCAATTGCAATGGTGAGGACAGGAATCCAGGTTGACTGCATACCAACTGCTATCCCTTCAATAATTGTAGTTGCGGGACCCTGTTGTGTCTGTTTTGCTATGCCTTTGGTAGGTTTATATTCATCAGATGTATAGTATTCTGTAGACTGGCCGATTATCACACCTGCGACAAGACCTGAAACCACGGCGCCAAAGACGCCCCAGGTGATCCATCCGGTGAATGCCAATAATGCTATTGCTACAAGAATGAGGGCCGAGCTGCCGCCAGTTCCGAGAAGAAGGGCGTTGAGCAGGTTCTTCTGCGTGGCCTGTTCTTTTGTTCGTACCATGTAGACGCCGGCTATAGACAGCAGTATTCCTATTGCAGCCACGATCATCGGTGATATGACAGCCCTGATCTGATCACCGGCAGCTATAATGGGTAAGGCTGCTCCGAGAGCCGCTGTCGCGAGGATCGAGCCTGCATATGATTCATAAAGGTCNNGTCAGCACCCATACCGGCTACGTCGCCGACGTTGTCACCAACGTTGTCAGCAATGGTTGCAGGGTTGCGGGGATCATCCTCGGGGATGCCTGCCTCGACTTTACCCACGAGGTCAGCGCCTACGTCAGCAGCTTTGGTGAAGATACCGCCGCCCACACGGGCAAAGAGAGCCTGTGTTGAGGCGCCCATCCCGAATGTAAGCATGGTGGCAGTGATCTCGATCATCTTCTGGTGGTCAGTGGTACCGGCGTGAACGAAAGTCAGACCTGCCCATTTCCATCCTTCAAGCATGTTCTCAGGGGTGAAGACCAGGTTGTTCAATACTAGGAACCAGAGAACAATGTCAAGTAGTCCGAATCCCACAACTATCAGTCCCATAACGGCACCGCTGCGGAAGGCTATCTTAAGACCCCTGTTCAGAGAGACGGAAGCCCCCTGGGCTGTCCTCGAGGATGCGTTGGTTGCTGTTCTCATTCCCAGGTAACCGCAGAGGCCCGAGAAGAACCCGCCGGAGAGGAATGCTACTGGCACAAAAGGATTCTGAACCCCCATGTAAGCCATTATCACAAGCAGAGCTACAAGAACAAGGAAGACCTTGAACACAACACTGTACTGGCGCTTGATATAGGCCATCGCACCTTCTTTGACATAACCGGCTATCTCCTGCATACGGTCGTTGCCGGCAGGCGCCTTCATCATGCTCTTGTAAAATATCCATGCAAAGAGCAAAGCCAGCACCGCTGCGACAGGTGCTATCCAGAACAAACTACTAATCATAAGCTTAGGTTTTTATAAGATTTGCGTACAAAACTAATCAGTTTTTTAACAAAACCTAACCGCACGATGCAGTTATTGTTTTTTGTTCTTCACATATTTATCAAGCCATCTGAGATACTCCCAGTGCATGTGCAGCAACGACTCGCGAGCAGTGTAGCCGTGGGCCTCCGAGGGCAGCAACACCATCCTGACGGTGGCGCCCGCACCCTTGAGTGCAGCATAGTATCTCTCGCTCTGGATCGGGAAGGTACCCTGGTTGTCGTCGGCCATACCGTGTATCAGCAGTATCGGATCCTTCACCTTCGTGGCATGGGTGAAGGGCGAAAGTTCGAGATAGAGTTCCGGTGCCTCCCAGAAGCTGCGTCTCTCACTCTGGAACCCGAAGGGGGTCAGCGAACGGTTATAGGCTCCGCTGCGTGCAATGCCTGCTGCGAAGAGCCTCGAGTGTGACAGGAGGTGGGCGGTCATGAATGCTCCGTATGAATGACCGCTGGCAGCTACCCTGGCGGGGTCGGTGACACCCATCTCAGCGGCCTTGTTGATTGCGGCTTCAGCATTGGCGACGAGCTGCTCAACAAAAGTGTCGTTCGGCTCCTGACCCTCGGCACCCACTATCGGGAAGCTGACATCATAGAGCACGGCATAGCCTTGAGTGACATATACCAGCACTGATGAAGGACTGACACGGGTAAAGCTGTATGGTGAACCGCTGACCTGACCTGCGGTAGATGCGTCATTGAACTCGAGCGGATAAGCCCAGAGAATCGTAGGCAGCGGACCGTCCTTTTCCCTGTCATAGCCTGCCGGGAGATAGAGCGTGAAGGAGAGGTCTACACCGTCATTGCGCTTGTAGGTGACCAGTTCCTTGTGCACACCTGCAAGCTGCGGATAGGGATTCTCAAACTTTGTCACCTGCTTCAGGGTACCCTTCTTAAGATCACGGATGAAATAGTTGGGAACCTCTGTGACTGACTGCCTTACGGTGAGGAGAAGTCCTTTTGCAGGATCAATGAATTCGTTAACGGTCTCATAGTAAGGAGCTTCTGAGCGCCACAACCTGGTAGTCTTGCCAGTCCTGAGATCATATTTGTCAACAAAGGGCCTGTCGCCCTCAGGAGAGGCACCCTGTCCCGAGAGATAGAGGCTCCTGCCCTTGTCTGTTATAAGCAGCACTGACCTGCCGTACATGTTGGGTACAGTAAGGGGGAACCCGGGGTTATTATAACGGTCGTCCGAATTGAGCTCGGAGATCTTTTTGACGGTAGCCTGCGGGTCGGCGGGATTGAAGGTGCTGGTGACCCTGATGCGTGACTTGGCCAGGCCTTCCATAATCATTGCCAGGCTCTCATTGCCCCACATGATACCCTGAAAACGTTTCTCAGTAGCAATGAATGCAACCGGGTCGCCGGTAAAGGGTGCATCAAGCATAAAGACCTGGTCATGGTACTGCATCTCTTTGGCGTGGTAGTTGCCCTCATCCAGGGCCTCAACCCACATGACCGATGACGGCCTGTCGCTGCGCCAGCTGTAATTCCGCGGACCGGGATTGACAACATCATATCCCCTCGGGAGGTTCTCCTGCAGCGGCTTGACAAGAAGCGTCTTTGCCACTTTGCCGTCGAGGTCCCATATCTCAGTCCGGGTCGGAAAAAAATAATAAGGTACAATGTATGAGAAGGGCTTTTCAACCAGTGTCATCATGAGCCATTTCCCGTCCGGCGAGGGAGAAGCGTCGGTAATAATACCTCTGCTGCCGACAGGCTTGGATGTCTGGCCATCCCATCTCATCAGGTCCGAGGTGGCAAAATATTCAAATATCTTTTCGTCATCAATGCTCTTCAGGAGGTCCTGGAAAGTACGTGATTCCCCCTGTCTGCCATCGCTCTCCTGGACAGCAGGTCCTTCCGGTACCATGGAAACTGCCGGGGCTTTACCCCTGTCGCGCGGTGTGCGGAGGTAGATAATAGATCCGTCAGGGAGCCAGTTCAGGGAACGCCTGAAGATTCCGTTGAGCCCGTCATCGATCCTGCGGGCTGTCATTGTTGCAATATCAGCCACCCATAGCTCAATGGAACTGCCTGTGGTGTTGGTGAAGGCTATGCTCCTGCTGTCTGTTGACCATGAGATGTCTCCCATCTCAGGATCGGCAGGGAGACCTGAGAGAACACGCAGATCGGTTCCGTCGACCTTCATCGAGGAGATCCTGTTTACTCCCCTGCCGCGGCTCTGGCCGTTGGTGGCGGGGTCAAACCTGATGCCTGCCAGGCGCATCTCAGGCTGCGACAAGTCGGCGATGGTGGGTAGTCCCGGACGGTCCAGAAGAAGCAGGGTACTGTTGTCAGGGCTGAGAAGCACTGAAGGGGTCTGTGGTGCATCAATGAGAGAGACAATAGCTTCCGGAGGAAGCTGGTAACCCTGGTTGTCCTGAGCACCGGTGAGCATAAATGACCCGGCAATAATAGCGGTGAGTAGAATTTTACGCATGATGATTGTCCTTTTGGATTTAGTTCAAATTTATACTTATACCTTTAAGTTAAGAAACCAAATAACCGCTATTATTGTTTTTTAACTTTCCGGCACAACTAAAAAATAATATTTGAACAAAAATGGGGCACAGGCAGGACTTGATAGAGGCCACGTGGGATGAGCGCGAAAGACTGCGCGAACCGGAGGTCAGAAAGGCAATTGAGGAGGTTATAGAGGCTCTGGACAAAGGCATACTCAGGGTGGCAGAACCGAAGGGTGACAAATGGGTTGTCAACAGCTGGGTAAAGAAGGCAGTGATACTCTACTTCCCCATGAGGGAGATGAAGACCACAACAGCCGGTCCGCTCGAGTTTCATGATAAGATAGATCTGAAGCACGGTTACTCAGAGCTTGGGGTGCGGGTGGTTCCTGATGCTGTTGCCCGGTACGGGTCTTACATAGCCCGGGGAGTCATACTTATGCCCTCGTTTGTGAACATCGGAGCCTGGGTCGATGAGGGTACTATGGTGGACACCTGGGCCACGGTGGGGTCATGCGCGCAGGTGGGAAAGAACGTGCACCTGAGCGGCGGGGTGGGCCTGGGAGGGGTCCTTGAGCCGGTGCAGGCAGCGCCGGTGGTGGTTGAGGATAACTGTTTCATCGGATCCCGTGCAATAATTGTAGAGGGGGCCCGCATATGCACCGAGGCAGTGATAGCAGCCAACACCGTGATAACCGGCTCGACAAAGATTATTGATGTTACGGGGAGCCAGGCAGTGGAATACAGGGGCTACGTGCCGCCGCGAAGCGTGGTCATCCCGGGCACTTACCCCAGGGACTATCCCTCGGGGAGATACAACATTCCCTGTGCCCTCATCATCGGGCAGAGGAAAGAGTCAACGGATAAAAAGACCTCGCTGAACAACGCGCTGCGCGAAAATGACGTAATGGTATGAACAACGAATTCGGAGATGATGTAAGAAACGCCCTGCAGGCGCTGCGTGCCGGAGGGGTGATCCTTTATCCCACGGACACTATCTGGGGTCTGGGGTGCGATGCCACGAACACAGAAGCGGTGAATAAGATATATGCCATCAAGCAGAGGACGGAAAACAAGAGCCTGATAATTCTGGTCAACTCGCCGGGCATGCTGGAACGCTATGTAGATAACCCGCCGGAGGTGGCACTGCAGCTGGCAGAGCTCTCGGAAACACCGCTGACTGTCGTTTATGACAGGGGACGAAGCCTGGCGGCAGGCGTAGCCTCAGCCGACGGCTCAATAGGCGTGAGGATTTGCGCCGACCCCTTCTGTGACGAGCTCATCACAGGCCTGCGCAAGCCCCTGGTATCCACATCGGCAAACATCAGCGGCGCTGTTGCGCCGGCCATCTTCGACGAGATAAGCGAGGAGCTGAAAGCGATGGTCGATTATGTATGCCTCTGGAAACAAGATGACCGAAGCAGGGCGAAAGCCTCTTCGGTCATCAGGGTGTCCGGAAACGGAGTTATTAAGATCCTGCGCGGCTGACTATTTCATGCGCACCTTGCCTGAACCGGAAACGGCGGCATCAATCTTCGGATTACCCGAATAGGTGATGTTCCCGCTGCCGGATATGGCGGCCTTAAGCATTCCTGTCACAAGACAGTCGCAGCTTCCGCTGCCGGAAATGGACGCCTCCAGCGTTTCCACACTGGTGGTTTCCCCCAGATAATCACCCGAACCGGAGATATTGATCTCAAGCCGTTTGACCGTACCACTTCCGTCAATAATTAGACTGCCTGATCCCGAGATGGAGCATTCAACATCATCAAGTGCAACATCTCGCAGAAAAGCTTTGCCGCTTCCGCTGACAGCTATATCAAGGTCTCCCCCTTTGAGAGGGTCATTAACAGTGACCTTCCCGGAACCTGATACACTTATGCCGTCAATGGCAGGCATGGTAATCCTCACAACTACTTTCCTGTTTCCGGTATCAAACCACTTGTCTCTCTTTATCCTCAGCACATCGCCGTACACCTTTGTCTCAATCTCACTGATATAATCCCTGTCTCCCTCGAGAACGACACTAAAGGTGGCGCCAAGGTCAATGATAACCTCACCGGCCACGGCAAAGCCTACCTCGCTGAAACCAGATACATCTCTCCTCTCCGTGTATGGGGTCTGCGCCTGTGCTAACTGCACAGCAAACGCCAGAATGACTGCTAAAGCAAAAGATTTTTTCATGACTGCTCCTGTTTAAGTTGAAAGAATAACAAAAGAAAGACGGAATAATAATCCCGGCGCTGCATCAGTCATATAAAAAGTGATTTGCGGAGGTCAGTCGTTAAGCCCTGCCAATCCTTCCGGCAGCGACATCTCAATCGTCATGCCCTCTGTGTCAACTGACAAAATTAGGTCAGGGTGCAGGGGAATAAATATCTCACCGCCGGCAGTGCTGACCACAGCAAGTAGCTGGCCGGGGTTCTTTATGACCGAGGTGATGACTCCCCTGATGCCGCTGTTGCTGTCAGTCACGGTATAGCCTGTCAGTCCTGACAGATCATCGTCTGCGACTGGCTCTCCGGAGGTCCGTACTTCGCATCCCTTCAGCGCTGCCACTGACTCCGTTGTCAGGTAGTCATCGAAGGAGATGACCAGTGTGTCTGGTGAGGGGGAGAAGGCCTCACGTGTAAAAAAGGGAACCGGTATCCCGTCTATTATGACGAATACCGGTTCACCCTGTTGCGGTTCCCCTGTGATGCCGCTTTCGCTTCTCACCACCACGGCTCCTTCGTAGCCGTAAGTTTTGGTAATTCTGCCTATTGTTTTCACTTTTCAGCGGCAGGGGAAGAAAGACTGTTATTCAGTCTTTTCTTTCTCTTCTGCAGTATCTTCCTTGGTATCGGCTGCGGTAGCTTCTGCTTCAGCTTCGGGTGCTGCCCCCTCCGGAGCGGCTGCCTCTGCAGGCTCCTCGGAAGCGACTGCCTCTGCTGCTTCCTCTGCGGGGGCTTCGGCCACTGCCTCTGCGGTCTCCTCTGCGGAGACTCCGGCTACTGTTTCCTCAACAGCCGCAGGTGCTGCTGCGGCCTTGGCTGCTGCCTCTGCCTCAGCGGCGAGAGCAGCAAGCTTCTTGGCATACTCAGCTGCCCTTGCTTCCTTGATCGCGGTCTCAGCTTCAAGTCTCTTCTTGCGGGCGTCCTCGCCCAGCTTCTCAAGACCTGACTTCTTCATCTCGATCTGCTCGTCCTTGCCCTTCATCCATTCGTTGAAACGGCGGTCGGCTTCAGCCTCGTCAAATGCGCCCTTCTTGACGCCGTCGAGGAGGTGCTTCTTCATCATAACGCCCTTGTATTTAAGGATCGCCCTGCATGTTTCCGTAGGTTGCGCACCGTTCTGCAGCCAACCCAGAGCCTTCTCGAAATTGATATCGATTGTTGCCGGGTCAGTGACCGGGTTATAAATCCCGATCTTCTCAATGAATCTGCCATCACGTGGCGACCTGCTATCTGCTACCACCACGTGGTAGTAGGCCTGCTTTTTGCGGCCTTTCCTAGCTAATCTGATCTTTACTGACATGTAAAATTTACTGTTTAAATGATTTATGAATTTTTAAGAGGGTGCAAATATATCACACTTTTCCGAAGTAACAAAAATTATCGACCGTCTCATGTTAATAAATATTTTGACAGATACCGCGCCTTTTTGATACTTTTGCTATCAGAGCCGACGCTTGCCAAAATCCCTTGATCATGTCCTCTTTCGTTCATCTTCACGTACATACACAATACTCTATTCTTGACGGGGCATCAGGAGTAAAGGCTCTTGTCCGCAGGGCGAAGGAGCTGGGCATGGAGGCTCTTGCCATAACTGATCATGGGAACATGTTCGGGGTAAAGGAGTTCCACGATGCTGCCACAGCCGCCTCCCTCAAACCGATAATAGGATGCGAAATATATGTTGCACGCACTAACCTTGAAGACAAGACCTCCGTTGAGGACCGTTCAGGTGACCACCTGATATTACTTGCGAAGAACCTCACCGGGTACCACAACCTTGTCAAGCTCATCTCCCATGCCTGGATAAAAGGTTTTTATTACAAGCCGCGCATTGACAAGGAGCTGCTCCGGAAACACCATGAAGGACTGATAGTATCTTCAGCATGCATTGCCGGCGAAGCAGCACAGGAGATTCTCTCGGGAAATATCAGGGGTGCCGAAGAGGCGATTCTCTCATACAAAGAGATATTCGGCGAAGATTATTACCTTGAGATCCAGCGTCATGAGACCATTGACCCTACCGCCGACAGTTCAGTATTCCCGTTGCAGCAGCGTGTAATTGCAGCATACCGGGAGCTGGCGGCAAAACATGACATAAAGATCATCGCTTCCAACGACGTGCACTTCATCATGCAGGATGAGGCCGATGCTCATGACCGCCTTATCTGTCTCAATACAGGCAAAGACATCGATGACCCGAAGAGACTTCGCTACACCAAGCAGGAATACCTCAAAAGTGAGGATGAGATGCTTGCCATCTTCGCCGACATCCCTGAGACCGTGCTGAATACCAAAGAGATAGCCGATAAGGTAGAAAACTACTCCCTTGGCAGTGACCCCATTATGCCGGATTTCGCCATCCCTGCCGAGTTTAATGACAAAGATGAATACCTGCGCCACCTGACTCTTAAAGGAGCTGAGGAGCGCTGGGGTACCATCCCGGGGGAGCTGCAGGACCGGATCGATTTTGAACTGTCCGTGATAAAAAACATGGGATTCCCGGGATATTTCCTCATTGTGCAGGATTTTTTGAGGGCGGCCCGCGAAATGGGTGTATGGGTAGGTCCGGGCAGGGGTTCAGCAGCAGGCAGCGTCGTTGCCTACTGCCTCAAGATAACCGACATTGACCCGATAAAATATAACCTCCTGTTCGAGAGGTTCCTGAACCCTGACAGGATTTCGATGCCTGATATTGACATCGACTTCGATGAAGACGGACGCGAGAAGGTGCTGAAGTACGTGGTTAATAAATATGGGCATGACAGGGTGGCGCATATCATCACCTTCGGAACCATGGCCGCCAAGATGGCTATCAGGGATGTCGCACGAGTCCAGAAACTACCTCTGCCGGAGGCCATCAGACTGACAAAGCTGGTGCCTGACAGGCCTGGCATGACCCTCGCCACGGCATACGATGAGGTACCTGAGTTGCTGAAGGAGAAGGAGTCAAAAGAGCCGCTGGTGGCGCAGACACTCAAGTACGCGGAGGTGCTCGAGGGCAGCATCAGGCAGACCGGGGTGCACGCCTGCGGAATAATCATTGGCAGGGACAACCTGAGCGAGCATATCCCCATATGCACGGCCAAGGACACTGACCTCTATGTAACCCAGTATGAAGGCAATCATGTGGAGTCAGTGGGACTGCTGAAGATGGACTTCCTGGGGCTGAAGACACTCTCCATACTTAAGGATGCCGTTGAGAACATCAAAAAATCAAAGGGGATAACCATAGAGCTTGAGACACTGTCGCTTGACGACAAGCGGACATGGGAGCTCTTCAGCAACGCCGAGACCACCGGAGTGTTCCAGTTTGAATCTGTAGGCATGAAACGCTACCTGCGCGATCTGAAGCCCAACCAGTTCGGCGACCTCATAGCCATGAACGCCCTCTACAGGCCGGGGCCCATGGACTATATCCCCCAGTTTATCAGGCGCAAGCACGGCAAAGACAAGATCTCCTACGAGGTTCCTGCCATGGAGAAATACCTGAAGGAGACCTACGGCATCACTGTCTACCAGGAGCAGGTGATGCTCCTCTCCCAGGAGCTGGGAGGGTTCACCAAGGGTCAGGCTGACTCTCTCCGCAAAGCGATGGGGAAGAAGAAGCGTAACATCATGGACAGGATGAAGGAGGAGTTCATCGAGGGCTGCAAGCGAAACGGCTATGACAATAACACCATACACAAGATATGGTCCGACTGGGAGTCCTTCGCCGAATATGCTTTCAATAAGTCGCACTCCACCTG
>DCSU01000022.1 GCA_002325785.1 Bacteroidales bacterium UBA1458
GAGGCATATGAAGCCTGCTATGAAGATAAAGATTGCTATGAAGCCCATAAGGAAAATGGTCCATCCGTGTCCGCGGGTCAGCCTCCAGCTCTCCTCGGCAGCCTTGATCGGATCAAGATTCCTGTCCATCACCAGGTAGGCAGTGAACGCCAGGCGGCATCCAATGATTATTCCGGGGATGAAGAGACAGACGACACCTATACCTACAAGGGCAGTGACAAGCAGGTTGGCAAGCACGATATTAAGGTAGTTCTTGCTAAATCCGCTTATGAGCATGTCGAAGTTGGGTGTGATCTGACGTGCTGCCTGTACGAACATCATCTTGGCTCCGTATTTGAATACCGGCCTCAGAAGCAGGGCATACATCAGGGCCAGCAACCCCAGGAATGCGGCTGCTATGCCTATTGCTCCGATCTTGAAGAAGTCATCCATATTAAATGGTATGCTGTCAAAATCGAAAGCGTCGACCTTCCAATTACTGTGACCAAAGAATGACATCGGGCCGCTGATAATTGTAAGCACTATGACAACCAGCAATAACCGGAGAAAATTGTCAGACATCACCTTCCACCCCGTTCCATATGAAGCGCTGAAGGAAGGCACATAGCGGTAAATTCTTTTCGTTTCCATTTTAATTTGCTTTTTACTGTTCAGAAAAAATTTGTTTGTTGAAGCAAATCTATGCCGGTATGCTGAACCGGAATTCATACCTTAGTAGTGATTTTAAAAAATACTACTTAAGTATGTACTGCACTACTTTGGTAGTGACTGTTTGTCAATTTATTACGAATTCTGAGGGATGGAGCTGATAAGCCTGGTCATATTTATTTTCTCCGCGGCGATGGCTGCCGGTAGCATTCTCCTGGTGTCAAGGCTTCTTGAAGAATACCCCGCACCCTTTCTTCGGTCACTCTTTTATCACAATATATTTATTGCTGCATTCGGCTTTTATGGAATATGGGGGCAGTTCATCATTGTCTTCTTTTCAGGCAGCAGGCTTGCACCGGAGACCTTCTCCACAGTGTCGGTCATCTCGTTGCTGCTCGGACTGCCGTTTCTCGTGTTTGGCTGGATGATGCTCCTGAAGTTCGGGGCTGAGGCGGCAGGATTTCGTTTCAGGAGCTATTCCACCCCTCTGTTTTTGCTGGTCAATTTCGGAATCATCATCGTCCTGGGTTATGTCATCAGGGATATGGCCTTCAGCGAGGCCCTTCCATTGTTCAAGTACTACTATGCTGCTGCTGTGCTTATTTATTCAGCAACTACAGCCTTCATCCTCATTAGGGGAAAGGCGGACTCACCCGGAAGGCAAGACCGGCATTACCTGGCTGGCATTTTTGCTGCCGGTGCCGTCATGCAGGCTGCCGTGCTTCTGCTCATGCCCTATTCGGTCTGGATGGCCCTGATCTTTGTCTTTCTCCTGTTTGCTGAGATAACACTTCTTCCCCTGTATCTCACTTACCAGGCAGACCTCAGACCCTGTAAGCTACCAGATCCGCTGCAGATTCCGCCCGGCATGGAAGATTTCATCAGGAGGCATGAGATCTCACCCAGGGAAGCAGATATCATCACAGAGATATGCAACGGACTGAGCAATCAGGAGATAGCAGACAAGCTGTTCATAAGCCTCCAGACGGTGAAAGACCACACTTCGCGGATCTACTCAAAAACAAATGCGAGGAACAGGATGCAGCTAATGACGATGGTTCGCGGATTGTACAACATGCAGTAGCCTACTGACCTTTACCTGAAGGATACACCCAGCAGGTCCTCTAACTTTTTACCTGGTGCAAAGAGACGGTACGCAACAGGCCATAACTTCATCAGGCACCTGTCCTGCCTGTCTCTTATCACTATTGCCAGTTCATCCGCAACATCACTGTTCGCGGCGGAGCCATAGATGTAACCAGTCATGGCCATTATCTGTGCGAGATCATTATACCGCCCAAGGTTCTGCGTGATCACATCGAGCTTCTTCTCGAGCGACTTCACCACCGGCGGGTTCAGGTGCCTGAAATAGCACAGCTGGTACATGAAGGTCTTTGATTTCTTTCTGAACTCATGTATCAGTCGTGGCTTCACATGATTCCTGCATTCAAGGTATGCCGCGGCGGCGACCCGGTAGTTACTGTCCAGTTCCGTGAGCAGGAGCCGGAAATCCGGATCTCCAAGACTCATGAACCTGAGCCTGTGTTTCGCCTTATTCAGCTGTGCAGTAACCTGGCTGATGGCCACAGCCTGTCCTCCTGCCTCGTCCCATGTCATGTAGGGCTTGCGCAGCAGACTCTGCAGTTTCTCATTATCACGCAGCCTGACGAACAGTTCGGGGTTATCCTTTTTAAGTGATTTAGCCGTCTTGCGAAGCACGGCCGTCTCCCTCCAGGTAGAGAGTATCCGGCCCGTCTCCCTGCCGGCAAGATACTCCCTGCGGCAGACAGCCTCATCCAGAAGGGGCATGATGAGCCTGATGGCAGCGCGGTGCTTTTTCATCATCACCCTTATATCATGGATGGCATCATCACCGGGCACAGGCTGCTGCGCAAGAAGAGAAAGCGACTCTGTGATGAAGCCGATCATAGATGACTTGATATCCTTTGCCTTTCCTGGCTCCCTGGCCTTTCCTGGTTCCTTTGCTCTTCCTGGATCCTTTGCCTTTCCTGGTTCCTTTCCCGTCATTTTACTGTGATAATGTCTTTATAAAGTTACATAATTGTAACAAATTTTCGAAAGGGCCTTTCATGCATTAATTAATTTTGCCCCAGCCTATTCGCCGGCAGAGGATCACTCTTCGCCTTTGATTTTTTCATACATTTGAGAAAGGATAAACATAAACCACCATGGCTAAATCAAACAGTAAGAACAGCAGGCCACAGAAGATTGGCATCCTGACGGCGGGAGGCGACTGTCCGGGCATCAACGCAGCCATCAGGGGCGTAGGCAAGACAGCCATAGTCAAGTACGGAATGCAGGTCATCGGGATCAGCGACGGCTATGCCGGCTTGCTCAACAAGGAGTACAGGGAACTCACTGAGAGTGATCTCTCCGGCATTCTGACCCTGGGCGGTACAATCCTTGGCACCTCGCGCGAGAAGCCATTCAAGGGCAATGGTAAGAAAAAGGATGAGATACGCAAGCCGATGCTCATCAAGGAGCATTATGAACAGATAGGGCTCGACTGCCTTGTCTGCATCGGCGGTAACGGGACGATGAAGACGGCTTATATGCTCTCGGAGGAGGGTCTTAACGTGGTGGGAATACCAAAAACCATCGACAATGACATATGGGGAACGGACATGACATTCGGGTTCGACTCGGCAGTGAATATCGCCACCGAGGCTATAGACCGCCTGCACTCTACAGCCAACTCGCACAAGAGGATCATGGTGATTGAGATCATGGGGCATAACGCCGGCTGGCTCGCACTCTACTCCGGGATGGCGGGAGGCGGTGATGTCATACTTATTCCCGAGATACCTCACGATGAAAGGGTGGTGATGGATTACCTGAAAAAGCGTGTAGACAACAACAAGCCATATTCCATAGTCGTTGTGGCCGAGGGAGTTTCAATACCTGAGGGGGAAGACTCCCCGGCAAGATACCTCACCAGAAGGATACAGGAAGAGACCGGAGTGGAAACAAGAGAGACAGTTCTTGGTTATATACAGAGAGGAGGATCACCTTCACCCATGGACAGAGTGCTGGCGTCACGGTTCGGTGCAGCCGCTGCCAACCTGATAGCGAAGAGTGAGTTCGGCAGGATGGTGGCACAACGCAACGGTGAGATTACTTCAGTCAAACTATCAGAGGTTGGCGGCAAAACAAAACTGGTTGGCAAGGATGACCCGATGGTCAGACAGGCCAGGGAGATGGGAACCTGCTTCGGCGTGTGCTGAACAACCCGGGAGATGAATGTCTGCCTTTCTGAATGCTAAACAACCATGGAGATTGAGATCTGCTTATGTGAATGAAAAAAACAGGATTATGTTGAAGAAGAATAGCAATGAAAAGGCCATAACAAGAAAACTGATTTTTATCAGGCATGGGAAGGCCGAAGAACAGGGGCCTGAAATAAACGACTTCGAACGTTCTCTTACAAGCAAAGGGAAGCAACACTCAAGGATTATGGCCCGGATACTTAAATCGAAGGAGAAAGATCCGGGAACCATAATAACCAGTCCTGCCTTCAGGGCCCTTGAAACAGCTCTGATCTTCTGCAGGGAATATGATATCAGTCCGGATAGCATTAAAATTTCATCTGATCTTTACTCCGGCCTGGAACCCGGCGAGTTCATTCCCTTCCTTAGAAAGCAGGACGATAATGAGCATACTCTCACATTCTTCGGTCATAATCCTCTAATAACCGAGATGGCCGCCTTCTTTGCCTCAGATGAGCCTGAGGTGCTTCCCAAGACAGGGATCTTCTGTGTCTCTTTCGAGGCCGCCCGCTGGAGTGAAATTGAACCCGAGAGCGGCAAAACCGAGTTTTTCCTGATACCTAAATCACTCCTATGATCAAGGCGTATATACCGAAGGAGATCAGCTGGCTTTCATTCAACGAGAGGGTCCTTCAGGAGGCAGAGAATAAAGAGGTGCCGCTCCTTGAGCGGTTCAATTTTCTCGGTATATACTCAAATAACCTTGACGAGTACTTCAGGGTGAGGGTGGCCACCCTCAAGAGACTCTCTCTTTTCGGAAGCAAGTCAAAGATCATCCTTGGTTACAGCCCGAAAGCTACCCTGAAGAGGATCCAGGAGATAGTCCTGGAGCAGAATGAAAGATTCGAAAAGACCTATTCCGACCTGCTCAGAGAGCTTAAAAAGCATAAGATACATTTTGTCAACGAGCAGCAGCTGGACGCCGGACAGGCCGAATATGTGCAAAATTACTTCCATAAGGAGGTGCGCACCAGGCTTATGCCCCTCATCCTCACCAAGGAAAACAAGCTTCCTAACCTCACTGATGATGCAATCTACTTTGCCATCATGCTCAGAAACTCTGCCACCGAAAAAAAAAGATATGCCCTTCTTGAGATCCCCCCGGCAAGCATACTGCCCAGGTTCATACAGTTGCCTGAGAAGAACGGTATCAGGTACGTGATCTTCCTTGATGATGTGATCAGGTCGGGGTTGAAGGAGATTTTTTATATCCTTCAGTTCGATGAGCTGACGGCATATACGGTCAAGCTCACAAAGGATGCAGAACTTGACATAGCGGATGATATTTCGGAGAGCTATATTGACAAACTTTCAAAGAGCCTGCAGCAGCGCCGGAAAGGCACCCCGGTAAGGTTTGTCTATGACAGGAACATGCCCCCTGAGCTTCTCAGGATACTCACCAGGAAGATGAATCTCGGGCCTGGCGATGTGCAAATCCCCGGCGACAGGTACCACAACTTCAAGGATTTCATGAAGTTCATCGAGATGGACAAAGAGGGACTGAGCTATAAGAAGCTCCCCCCTGTCAGACATCGTGATATCCACTACGGCAAGAGCATCCTTTCAGTGATTAAGAAAAAGGATGTGCTGTTCTATTTTCCATATAACCCGTTTGATCATTTCATTGACCTGTTGCGCGAGGCCTCGATTGACCCCTTCGTAACCTCGATTCAGATAACTCTTTACAGGATGGCCACGAACTCCAGCGTGATCAATGCCCTGATGAACGCGGCCCGTAACGGCAAGAGCGTTACCACCGTGGTTGAGCTCCAGGCGCGGTTCGATGAGGAGGCTAACATCCTGTGGGGTAACAAGCTGCTTGAAGAGGGTGTCAAAGTTATCTACGGTGTGCCCGGATTGAAGGTTCACTCAAAATTGTGCCTGATTACAAGGGTTAAGGGCGAGGTCACCCAGAGGTACGCAGCTGTGGGTACCGGCAACTTCAATGAGGAAACAGCCAGGGTATATACTGATCATATGCTGCTGACATCTGACAAGAAGATTACCAACGAAGTGCTAAAGGCCTTTAATTTCTTCATGGCAAACTACCGCAAGGACAAATTTTACCACCTTCTCGTGTCACCCTTCGGTCTGCGTAACAAGCTGGTAGCGCTGATAGAGAATGAGATCAGGAATGCAAAGGCAGGAAAAGAGGCATACATTTATATAAAGATCAACAATCTCACCGACGAGGATATAATATCAAATCTGTATAGGGCCGGCAATGCCGGAGTAAAGATCAGGCTAATCGTCAGGGGGATGCTCTCGCTGGTGCCCGGGGTTAAAGGGGTCAGCGGGAATATCCGCGCCATTGGTATTGTTGACAGGTTCCTTGAGCATTCGCGGATTATGATCTTTGGAAACGGAGGTGATGAGCTGGTCTATATAACATCGGCAGACATCATGCCTCGAAACCTCGACCGGAGGATAGAGGTTACCTGTCCGGTCTGGGACCCCGCCCTGAAGAAGGAGATCAATGATATCTTTGACATACAGTGGAATGACAATATTAAAGCCCGTCTCTATGATGAGACTCAGTCAAACCACCTGGTCAGAACAGGAAGCACCCCGGTGCGTTCGCAGATTGATATCCACGGTTATATAGCGAAGATCAATGGTCAGTCTCCGGAGGCCACACAGGAATAAACTGCGGCGACCTGCGGTGTTTCGTTCCCGCCTCGAAGGCATAAGCCATCTCTATCAGCAGCGGTTCGCTCCATGCTCTGCCGAAGAATGAGATCCCTACAGGCAGATCTTCAATGAATCCCATTGGAACCGTGATGTTCGGATAGCCTGAGATGGCTGCCGGTGATGAACTGCTGACAGTATAAGAGTCGCCGTTGACAAGATCGGTTTTCCATGCCGGTGATCCGGTGGGTGCTATGAAACCGTCAAGCCTGTTCTCCGCCATCACTTGGTCAATGCCTTCCTTCCGTACAAGGCGGTTCATCTTTTCAATTATATCAAGGAATTCCCGGGATTCAACACTCCCCTTCGTCTGTGCTTCGAGGAGGAGGGCCTGATCATAAAACCGCAGTTCAACAGAGTCAGCATTATTGAATGCTATCAGCTCCTCAACATTCTTCACCGGCGCATTCTCACCCAGCGAGGCAAAATACTTGTTAAGTCCGTCTTTGAACTCCCATAGCAGCACCTGGAATGACAGTGATCCTGCCTCCGTGTCATAAAGGCGGTCTATCTCAATCACCTCTGCCCCCTGGCTCCTTATATACTCAACAGCCTTCTGCATCAGGGTATCAACCTTGTAATGCTGGCCTCTTGCCGAGGTATACCACCCGAGGCGCTTGCCCTTAAGACCGTCTTCCTTCAGGAAGGGTGTATAGTCATTGAGATACTTGCCTTCCGAAGCTGCGGTTTTGCTGTCTGCGGTGTCAATCCCTGTCAGGGCTCCAAGGGCGGTTGCTGCATCGCGCACTGTGCGT
>DCSU01000070.1:0-14137 GCA_002325785.1 Bacteroidales bacterium UBA1458
ATGCCGCTGCAAAGCGGAAGTGACAGGATACTGGGCCTCATGCGCCGCCGCTACAGCAGGGAGGTATTCCGTGACAGGGTGATGCGGATACGCGAAAAGATGCCCGATGCCGGCATCGGCGCTGATGTTATCGTGGGATTCCCCGGTGAGACCGAAGATGATCATGAAGATACCTTCCGGTTTCTGGAGAGCATGCCCATCTCCTACCTGCATGTGTTTGCATTCTCACCCAGGCCGGGCACACCCGCCGCAGAACTGCCCGGCGAGATAAAAAAATCCGAAAAAGAGAGGCGAAGCAGACAGCTGATAAAATTGTCGGAAAGCCGTCGCATGCTTTTCATGCAGAATGCCACCGGCAAAACCTGTAACGTACTTTTTGAAAAGAGAAACGCTGACGGCACGGTAGCAGGACTGACAGAAAACTATATCCGGGTCGTGACACCCTTCAGAAAAGAACTCCCCGGCACAATCAGACAGGTGAGGCTGGTGTCAGTACGTGATGATGCCTCAATGAACGGTGAGCTAACGGATGTGACAGAGTGATGAAACGTGCAGGCTACTATATTTTCTTCGTTTTTAATTATGTTATAACACTGCTGCCGCTGAGAGTACTCTATCTCTTTTCTGATCTGCTTTATCTGCTACTCTATTATGTTATAAAATACCGCAGGAATGTTGTAGAGACAAATCTCAGGAATTCCTTCCCGGAGAAAAGCGCCGACGAGCTCAGTGGCATTGCCCGGAGGTTCTACAGACATCTCTCCGACATGATGGCTGAGACTCTCAAGGCCACTCATATGAGCCCGAAAGAGATCGCAAAAAGATTCACTGTAGGTAACAGAGCTCTTCTTGACCATCTCTATTCGGAGGGGAGAGATATTGTTGCACTCACCAGCCATTACAACAACTGGGAGTGGCTCTCTGCAATGCCGATGGATGTGCCTCACAAATTCATAACAATTTATAAACCTCTGAAAAACAAATATTTTGATCAATTTATTTTTAAGCTGAGGTCAAAATACGGCCTTGTTGTCACACCAATGCACCAGATAGTCCGTGATCTTGTAAAATGCCGTAGTGAGAATGTCCGCACCCTGTCCGGTTTCGTTGGTGACCAGACCCCTCCTCCGAATGAGAATGCCTACTGGACCACCTTTCTTAACCAGGAGACCGGGTTCTACCGGGGAGCGGAGAAAGTGGCGCTGAAATATGACATGGCAGTCATCTTCATGAACATAGTCAAAGTGAAAAGAGGGTATTATAACATTGAATGTGAACTTATGACGGAACATCCCCGCGAGGAGGCACCTGACAGTATCATCTCCCGCTATGCTGAGATGCTCGAAGAAGTAATAAGGGAGAAACCTGAATACTGGCTATGGTCTCATCGCCGATGGAAGCACAAAAGGCCCGTGAAAAATGATTAAGACAGCTGTCGTCATACTGAATTGGAACGGGAGGGATTTCCTGGGCAGGTTTCTGCCGGATGTGGTACGGAACACTGTGTCAGGTGACACCGAGGTTATCGTTGCCGACAATGGGTCGGATGACGATTCCGTTGCATGGCTGTCGGAGCATCATCCCGGGTTAAGGGTGATCACAATGGAGAAGAATTTCGGATATGCGGGAGGCTATAACAGGGCCCTGAGGCAGATCGAAGCTGAATTCTATATCCTTCTGAATTCTGATGTAAGTGTTGAGCCGGGATGGGCAGACAAACTCACCACTTACATGGAGATGCATCCTAATGTGGGCGCCTGTCAGCCGAAGATCCGTTCGTTTGAAAACCCTCAGGCCTTTGAGTACGCCGGAGCAGCCGGGGGTTATATTGACAGGTTCGGCTACCCCTTCTGCCGCGGCCGTATTTTTGATACCGTGGAAGATGACCATGGCCAGTACGACGATACCCGTGAGATATTCTGGGCTTCAGGATCATGTATGGCTGTCAGGGCCTCGGCTTTTGACCAGTGCGACGGGTTTGATGATTCATTCTTTGTGCACATGGAGGAGATCGACCTCTGCTGGAGGATGCAGAACGCAGGTTTCATGATTTGCTATGTGCCGCATGCCGTTGTCTGGCATGTTGGTGGCGGAACACTGAGCTACGGATCTCCAACAAAAATCTACTACAACTTTCGCAACAGCCTGATAATGCTGGCTAAAAACCTACCTGCCAGGCACCTGCGCAGGACTATCTTTACCAGGCAGCTACTTGACGGTCTCGCAGCGGTGGTGCTGCTCTTTCGTGAGGGCCGTGCTGCCGCAGCCGCAGTGGTGAGAGCACATCATCATTTCCGCAGGCAGCGTACCGCTATAAAAACGTTCCGTGCAATGACACCCCACCCGGATATGTACCACTCTCCGCATACCATGCTGAACAATTTCCTCCTTTTTGAGTATTATATACGCGGAAGAAAGAAATTTTCCGACTTAAGGTGGCACTAAACAGAAAACAGCAGATGGTAATATTCTTTGTAATAGTCTTCATAGTCTATTTCCTTACCAACTTTTATCTATGGTTCAAAGGGCACCGGGCCCTCTCCGGCGAAGGTTTTTCAACCACCTGGTATACTGTCGTTTTTCTGGTACTGGCCTCAACCTTCATAGCAGGCAAAATCCTGGAGCATAGCTATACGAACCTGTTTTCCGATATCCTCAACGTCATCGGCGGCTTCTGGATGGGCTTCATGCTTTACGGATTCCTGATATGGCTGTCAGCAGATATTCTGTTTCTGCTTCAGAAGCCGTTTCACCTCATCCCGGATGCTGCCATACCAAAGGTCAGGCTCTGGCTCTTTGCAGGAGTAACGGTAACCACTGTCGTGCTGATCATTACAGGCTTCATAAACGCCGTGAGTCCGGTGACTACCCGTTATGACCTTGACGTCGACAAAAAATTTGCCAACGGAAAAGATTCGATGCACCTTGTGGCAGTCTCAGACATCCATCTCGGGAGTATCATACGCAGGAGAAGCATGAAACACCTCTCTGAGATGATCAGCCGCGAGAAGCCTGAGATGGTTCTGTTCCTCGGTGACCTGATAGACGGAAGCATTGGTCCGGTACTGCGTGACGATCTTCTCTCGCACCTTACCCTCCCGGCGCTGCCTTACGGCCAGTATGCCATCACCGGTAACCATGAGTTCATGGGCGACCTCAAAAAGTCTATTCCCTATATCGAGAGCAAAGGCATCAGGGTACTTTCAGATGTAGTAATCAGGCTTGACAACGGCGTGCAGATAGTGGGACGAACCGACAGAACAGTGATGCAGGGTAATGGTAAAGGGCGCGCTTCGCTCGACAGCCTGCTGGCACAGACAGACACTTCAGCCCCTGTCATCCTGCTCGACCACCAGCCCTATGAGCTGTCTGCACTTGCCGGTACAGGCGTTGACCTTCAGATGTCAGGCCATACCCACAACGGACAGATGTGGCCGCTGACCATTGTTACCAATAAAATGTTCGAACTGAGTCACGGGTATAAAAAGTTCGGCGATACGCACGTAATAGTCTCATCCGGATTCGGTATCTGGGGACCGCGCATGCGCATAGGCACCCGACCCGAGATCCTATCAATCACCCTGAAGGGCAGGTCAGAGTAAAGGATAGACCTTTTCAAGCATCATCCCGCGCGATCCTTTTACCAGGATAGTGTATTCCACCGGCTTCGCTGACCTCAGCCACTCAACAGCCTCCTCAGTGGATGCAAATAACCGTCCCGGAAAGAGTTCACCGGCAGCCTCGCGGAAGCGTGGCCCTATTATCAGAGCCTCAACTGTACCAATACTACGCAGCTGACTTAGTACTGATGCATGCCCTGCATAGCTCTCGCTGCCCAGCTCCAGCATGTCACCAATTATTACCATCTTCTTCTCTGACCGCAGTTCCGCAAAAGAAGAAATGGCCTTCTCCATGCTTGACGGGTTGGCGTTGTAAGAATCACGAATCACTGTGTTCCTCCCGGTGTCAACCACCTGCGAGCGGTTATTCGCTGGCATATATCCGGAGATGGCCTCTGCAATGTCACCTACAGGAACATCAAAAAGTAATCCCGTTGCCATTGCCGCCCTCACATTATCAAGATTGTGTGCACCGAACAGGGATGTTGCAAAAGTGTGTTCCCTGCCGTCAATAACCGCGTTGACATTCAGGTATAAACCCTCCGCTTTCGCCTGAACCGCATGGAGGCTGTGGTCTCCCGGCAATGAATAGGGAACCGTCGCCCCGGCAATGTGCAGCAGGTCACGGAGAACGGGATTATCATCATTGTAGATGGCGGTCCCCCCGCTCCTTCCTAGCCACCGGTAGAGCTCCGACTTGGCAGACCTGACATTCTCAGCCGAGCCAAATCCCTCAATGTGGGCAGTGCCTATATTGGTTATGATCCCATGAGTGGGCATGGCCGTCTCGCAGAGCGATGCAATCTCACCCATGTGGTTGGCTCCCATCTCCACCACCACGAACCCGGCGTCATCGGGAGCGCCAAGGAGGGTCAGCGGTACACCTATATGATTATTCAGGTTGCCGGCCGTACTGTGTACCTTCGCTTTCCTTGAGAGAACTGCGGTGACAAGCTCCCTGGTGGTAGTCTTGCCGTTGGTGCCGGTGATAGCGATGACAGGCACCTTCAGCCTGTGGCGGTGAGCGGCAGCGAGCGATGTCAGGGCTACGAGAACATCATCTACAAGCACCATTTTTTCGCCCGACAGTGTGGGGTCATCAACAACGGCTGCAAGTGCACCGGAGGCGATGGCTGCCGCGGCATGAACGTTACCGTCATGATTCGGACCCCTGAGCGCAAAAAAGATCTCGCCCTTGCTGACCGATCTCGAGTCCGTCGTTACCCCTGCCGAGCGGCGGTAAAGATCATATAACCCTTCTGTATCCATTGAATTTCAAAAAGAAGCCCCATTACTTATCATAATGAGGCTTTGTATCATATTAATATGTAGTTTATTATAATCCTGCGGGACTACCGACCCTGATCATTGCGCACCTGAACCCCAGGTCATCACGTGATGACTCCTGGTCGAGGTAGCGGCGGGTTGAAGGATTAAGCCAGTAAGCCCTGTCCTTCCATGAACCGCCCTTGATCACCCTGGCTTTGTCATTGATGAGAGTGACATAATCATTGTCTGTTTCATTCTGTGCATACATTCTCTCCGTCTGGGGCAGCTCGGCATTGCCTGACCACTCGAGGCTTGAGGAGATGCTTGATATTACGTCACCGTCAAGATAGTTCCTGTAGTCCGACTTCTGGTAGTTGTACCTGTTGGCCACATCCTCGGGCTTGACAGTATCTATCTGAAGCCTTCCAAGCCTGTCTTTCTCAACCACCTGGCCATTGGCATCACGCCTGAGATCGGTGAAGACGTTACCCCTGAACGGGTTGAACATGTCAACATCTTCAGATGAGAGCGGACGGTATACATCCTGTACCCATTCGTTAACGTTTCCTGCCATGCAATAGAGACCGTAATCATTGGGCCAGTATGACCTGACATCAACGGTTATGCTACCGGCGTCGTTGAGGTTCCCTGCAACACCCATCATGTCACCGCGTCCGCGGACGAAGTTAGCCATGAATTCGCCCCTGTATTTCGGAGCCGCATTGCGAACGTTGTGTCCGTCCCACGGGTATATTGATCTCTCATAAATCCTCTCTTCGAAGGTGTTACCCCTCAGACCATAAGCGGCAAACTCCCACTCGGCTTCCGTCGGGAGACGGTAACGCGGCAGAAGGACCCCATCCTCCTGGCGCACGCGCGGATGAAGCTCGTCAACCCTCTGCCCGGGTACACCTTCATACTGACCGGCCAGGTATGACTCGGTGTTGAAGTTGTTGGCCCCGGACTGTTCCACGTTGGCATCCTGCCACTTGCCCTCGAGAAGAATCTGCTCGTTGACCCTGTCAGTACGCCATACGCAATAGTCATTGGCCTGCAGCCAGCTGACGCCCACTACAGGATATGTATTATATGAGGGGTGCCTGAAATAATATTGCACATAAGGTTCGTTGAAGGCAAGAGGATTTCTCCAGACCAACGTGTCAGGAAGAGCACGGCGGTGCACCTCGGGATAATCGCTGTAGACCCTTCTCAGCCAGTACAGATATTCACGGTAATCAAGGTTGGAGATCTCCGTCTCATCCATATAGAAGGAAGATACCGTAACCCTGCGCGGGGTGTTGTTCCAGTCGAACATCACATCCTGCTCAACCCTTCCCATTGTGAATGTTCCTCCTTCAATGAGAACAAGATTGGGACCGGTGATCTGCTCTGAGGCCTCCCCGATAGGATAGCCAAGTTCATTGACATCACTCGACCTGGGATCCCTGTATCCCCAGCCGGTCGTCGGAGATACATTTTCCTGCTTTCCTCCCTTGCAGGAAAAAAGGAAGAGAGCAACAACTACAAAAACCGGTAAAGCTCTGAGTTTATACATAGCAAGATAAGGTTTACTTGATTAATTTTTTATTGTATAAAGTTTGTCCATAAGAAAACTCTGCACCAAAATAACTACAAAAGGGGTAACTTTATTATATGCGGAACCCTACTTTTTTCAACATTATTGAAACTAAACGACAGCCCGGCCTTCACAATTGCTGTACCTTTGAATGAGACATCACCGCCGGCCACGATGTAATTATATGATATTATGATCTTTACAGGATCAGCATCCCATCCGAGAGCCGTTCCGGCAACCGTAAACCCTTGCGTAGCATGCCACAGTGATAGCCCCGAAATAATTCCCCTCCATCGCCCCTCAGTTCCTAAATAAACTGTGATATTTTCATCCTGAAGCAGGAGAGCGGCCGAAGGGTTAAGGGTGAAGCCGCTGCTGCCAAAGGTGAAGGAGCTTCCGGTGCTAAGGGTATAGAGTCGTTTCAGCCTGTTTTGTTCCTGGTTGTCATCGCTCAGCGAAGGCTGGGTGAGATGCATGACCGAGAGCCCCCCGTACCAGGGACCAGTTGAAAAGGAGACTCCCGTACCCAGGTCAAACCCGGTGTATGCTGACGGGAAAGAATATCCGGCAGAGCCCCCTGTAATGCCTCGGAAGGGATCAACATCTTCGGGAAGTATGATTGATCCTGTCCTTATGCCCCGGCTGACCAGTGAGGCCGTCAGCCCGGCATTGACATAGACGTTCCTTCCGGCCCTGAAATGATAAGCATAGCAGGCGCCGGCCCTGAGATCATTCATGACATCACCCAGTATATCATCTGCCAGCCATACCCCTGCTCCGCCGTGCAGACCGGGATAATAACCGTCATAAGAGGCATAAACCGACTTCAGGGCAAAGCCGTTGCCGGGAAGAAATGAATATGCGGAGATGTTCAGCACGGGTGCCCCCGTTGCCCCGGTCCAGGCCGGGTTATACATCATGTGCATGCCTGACATGGATCCATACCATGTATCCTGTCCTTTCAGGGTCACTGCGCATAAAAGCAAAGCGGGTATAAGAGTTGCGTACCTGAGCCTCATGGTTCTGTTCCGTTATATCAACGATCCGGGACCTTTAATATTTTATATCATAAGCATCATTCCGCGAGCAAAGATAACCTACTTCACTATCTTTGCGCATATGATTATTAAAAGCCTTTTCGTTACGGCCATTGCGCTTCTGGCGGCTCTCCCCGCGGGATCACAGGGTTACGCGCCTTCATCGGTTCTCAGCAAGGGCAAATGGATGAAGATTGCCGTGACCGAAGCGGGCATCTACAGGCTTGATTATTCAGGTATCAGGGAGTTGGGAATCAGTGATCCCGCTACAGCCACCGTTTACGGTAACAACACCGGACAACTCTCGTTCTATAATGACGGCAGCGCACCCGATGACCTGAGGAAGATCTCTGTCAGGACCGAGAAGGGGAGTGATGGCATCTTCAATGAAGGTGATTACATACTCTTTTATGCCGAAGGTACCCACAGATGGAAATATGACAGGGCAACCGGGAATAAGGAGTATCTCAGGCACTCTTACTCAGACACTGCATGGTACTTCCTCACCTCTGGGCCGGCCGGATCTCCGCAGGTGATGGAGGAGTCTCCTCCGGCACAGCCTCACACCCATGTTTGCGCCGCCACCGATGCGGCACTGAGGCATGAACGTGAAGAGGTCAGCCTGATAAGATCGGGGAGAGAGTGGTACCAGCAGCTGGTGCCGGGGATCCGGACTGTTATCAGCCAGGGCTTTACCGATCTTATCCTATCAGAGAGGATCAGGTATGTTGTAAGGGTGCTGGGCAGGTCTGACACCGGCACCTCATTCACCCTCAGACAGGGAACAGACGAGCTTAAGACCATTGGCGTCGCGCCGGTAAACATGACCGACCTTAACGGAATTTTTGCGGAGATAACTTTTGCAACTGATTCATGCCTTCCATCCTCGGTTGCACCGGAATTCAGCGTGACATTCTCAAACAACGGCAATCTTGCGGCAACAGGCTATATTGATTACGCCGACTTCTTTGCGAGGGCCGAGCTGGTATATCGCAACAGGCAGCTCTTCATAAGCGACAGCCGGACTGTTGGCACGTCAAACATCACCCGTTTTACCGTAGAAGGATCACCGTCACTTAAGGTCTGGGATGTAACGGACCCGTTTGCTCCCCGGATCATCAGGAGCTCAGCCTCATCAGACAACACCGTTTTCACCGCTGCAACAGATTCTCTCAGAAAGTTTGTGGCATTTACCGATGCGAATGCCAGGCTGCCCGTTAGGACGGCGGTTGCATTACCGAACCAGGATCTCCACGCTCTGGCCCCGGCTGATATGATCATTGTAACACACCCGCTGTTTGAGGAATATGCCGTGAAGCTTGCCAGCCTTCACCAGGCAGACGATGGCACTACTTCAATAATTGTCACCCCGGAAGAGGTTTACAACGAATTCTCCGGAGGTATTCCCGATGCTGCCGCCATCAGGAATTTTGTAAGAATGATACGTTACAAAGGGCTGGAAGGCGGCTCTCCCCTGAAATACCTCCTGCTCTTCGGCGACGGGTCACACGAGAACAAGACCCCGCCTCCCATGAACAGCTCGTTTATTCCTACCTGGCAGTCAGTCAATTCTCATGTCGGAGTCCTCTCCTTCACCTCGGATGATTTTTACGGTCTTCTCGATGAAGGTGAGGGTGAAGCAGACGGGTTCCTGGATATCGGTATCGGCAGGCTGCCTGTGGCTGACACGGTCTCAGCAGGCACGATGCTGAAAAAGATCAGATCGTATCTTCATTCCTCATCCATGGGCTCATGGAGAAACGTACTCTGTCTTGTTGCTGATGATGAAGACGGCAACCTTCATATGTTTGATGCCGAGGGACTCGCGTCAGCTGCCGCGGTGGCTGCCCCTCCGCTGGCGACGCAAAAGATCTATCTCGATGCATACCGCCAGGCTACCACAGTCACAGGCAACTCCTATCCTGATGCGGTCAGGGCCATTGATGACCGTATGGAGGCAGGATGCCTGATAATGAACTACGTGGGTCACGGCAATGAGTCAGGCCTGGCCCATGAGAGAGTCATCCGAACTGACAACATCAACTCATGGAAGAACGAAACCATGCTGCCTCTGTTCATTACCGCCACCTGCGAGTTTTCAAGGTTTGATGATGCCGAAATCAACCAGGCAACAGGAGTAATATCTCCCAGGACTTCCGCCGGCGAGATGGTGCTTCTGAATCCTGATGGCGGAGGCATTGCCCTGATGAGCACTACCCGGGTGGTATATTCCGCCCCTAATTACACGCTTAACCGCAATATCTACGACTATGCATTCAGAACCGCTTCTGACGGTCGATCCATGAGGTTTGGCGACATCATCAGACAGGCAAAGGTGAGCTCCGGAACGGGTATGAACAAGCGCAACTTCCTCCTGCTGGGTGATCCCGCGCTGAGACTGGCATGGCCCGTCAACGGCCAGGTGGTAACCGACAGCATAAACAGAATCTCGGTAGAGTTTGTGACCGACACCCTCAAAGCACTGTCGCTCATAACCATCAGCGGCCATATCGAGGACCGTAACGGAAACATAATGACAGGGTTCAACGGCACTGTGGAGCCAACGGTATTTGATAAGAAAAGCAATGCTTCCACACTGGCCAACGACGGCGGTTCCACCATGACCTTCCCGGTAAATGGCAACGTGATCTTCCGGGGTACCACAGCTGTCACGGGTGGCAGGTTCAGCTTCTCGTTCATTGTGCCTCTCGACATAAATTATTCGATAGGCAAAGGGGCTGTAAGCTACTATGCACAAGACGGCACAACGGACGTGAACGGCATTTTCAAGGATATCACCGTTGGAGGTTTCTCAGACATCAACTTGGATGACACTGAAGGTCCGGTCATCAGGCTGTTCATGAACGACACCCTCTTCAATGACAGAGGTGTCACCGACAGCACACCGTCTCTGCTGGCTCTCATCAGCGACGAATCCGGGATAAATGCCACCGGTACCGGGATTGGCCATGACATCATCGCATGGCTTGATGATGACATGGCCGGTGCGGTGGTTCTTAACGGCCTCTTCAGGGCGGATATTGGAGTGCATACCTCGGGCAGCCTCTCATACCCGTTGCACCTTGCCGAAAAGGGTGAACATACCGTTTCCCTGAGGGCCTGGGACAACCTGAACAACCCCTCTGTGTCAACACTCAGGTTCGTGGTTGAAGCCAACGGCCGGTTCATGCTCTCCAACCTGCTGGCGTACCCCAATCCTGTGACTGAGGGAACGAAATTCACCGCGGGGCATAACAGGCCTGATACTGAGATGGAAATTACAATCACCATTTTCAGTGGTAACGGCAGTGCGGTGAGGGTAATCCGTGAACAGGCAACCAGCACCGGTTATGCCCTGCCGGATATACCCTGGGACGGCTGTGACGCTAACGGAGGGCGACTGACTCGGGGCCTTTATCTGTGGCGTGCTGAAGCAGTGACCTCAGAGGGCGAAAAGTGCTCATCCACAGGACGTATCATCATTTTGTAAAACGACACAATAACTCACCTTTTTTTAAGTTCTATATTTGCACAAACTTGAATCTATATAAAAATGAAAAACAAGGCGCTGACTGTTAGCTTTATACTACTTTTTTTTGCACTTATCATACCTGTAACAGCACAGGAAGATGATAAATATAATCCCATTCAAACTGTTGTACCTTTTCTGTCAATTGCGCCTGATTCGCGCTCCGGTGCGATGGGAGATGTCGGTGCAGCAACATCAGCAGATATATTCAGCATGCACTGGAACCCTGCCAAATACGCATTCATAGACGGCAACGGCGGATTCGGAATGTCATACTCGCCCTGGCTCAGAGCCCTGATTCCGGATATCAACCTCTCCTATCTTACCGGTTACTACAGGATCGACAGCAGGCAGGTGGTTGCAGCCAGCCTTATGTATTCATCGCTGGGGAAAATTGATTTTACCGATGAGATTGGCGGCTTCCTTAGAGAATTCAATGCAAACGAATTCTCAGTTGATGCAGCTTATTCAAGGTTATTTTCAGAGCACTGGTCGGGAGGTGTGGCTCTAAGGTTCATTTATTCAAACCTGACCGGCGGGCTGGAAGATACAAAACCGGGCATCGCTTTTGCTGCAGACGCTTCGGCGTATTATACCACAGCCCTCAAGCTTGGTTCCAAGGAGGGTAATATCGCTGCCGGGATCAATATGTCGAATATAGGTTCAAAAATGAATTACACAGAGTTGAATGATCCCGACTTCATTCCGATGAATATGAGACTGGGAACCACATTCACAGTTGAGCTTGACCGGTACAACTCTATCGATATTTCATTTGACCTGAATAAGCTTCTGGTACCCACTCCTCCCATATATGATGTTGATGGCACAACAATCATTGACGGCAAAGACCCAAATGTATCAGTTCCGGTGGCAATCTTCCAGTCTTTCTATGACGCCCCGGGAGGCTTCAGTGAAGAGATTAAGGAATTCAATCAATCGATTGGTTTAGAATACTGGTACAATCAGCAGTTTGCCCTCCGTGCCGGATATTACAATGAAGCGGAGCTCAAGGGTAACAGAAAATATTTTACTGCCGGTGCCGGATTCAGATTAAGTGTGTTATCTCTTGATTTTTCCTATCTGATTCCTTTCACCCAGAACAACCCTCTGGCCCGGACACTGAGGTTTTCGCTGAGCTTCGAGTTTGATTCGCTGCGCAGTCTCAGCCAGAAATAAATAACATATGACACTGCACCAGAGGATAGGACAGGGCATCGACTTTCACCGCCTTGAGGAGGGTCGTGAGCTATGGCTCGGCGGTGTGCACATCAACTCAACGAAGGGCTGTATTGCGCACTCCGACGGTGATGTCCTCATCCATGCCATCTGCGATGCACTGCTTGGTGCTGCCGGACTGAATGATATTGGCACCCATTTCCCTGACACCTCTGATGAATTTAAAGGCATTGACAGCAAGATACTGCTCAGGCGCACGGTAGAGATGGTCTCTGAGAGGGGTTACCGGATTGTGAACATTGACAGCACCGTCTGTCTCGAGCTACCCAAACTGGCACCCTACATTACGGCGATGCGCACCACCATGGCAGCCATAGCGAATATATCTCCTGATGCTGTCTCCGTCAAGGCTACCACCACTGAGAAGATGGGCTTCACCGGTCGTGGCGAGGGTATCGTAGCCATGGCAGTCTGCCTGCTGGCCGATGTTATACCTGATAAAGTCTGAAGAATTGTCGATTGCCGATTGCCGATTGCCGATTCAATTAAAAATCGCTAATCGCAAATCGCAAATCGCAAATCGACAATTCTATTGGTCCATTCGACAATCGAAAATCGCAAATCGCCAATTCTATTAGCCCANNCTTTAGCCTTTATCCTTTAACCTTCACTATTGCCTATTGCCTCATCAATAAGGCCGTCGTCAGCCATGGAAGGCATGGTGACCACCAGTCCGGGTGTTCGTTCCATCTCCCGCGTTATTGCGGAAACGGCTCCGTCGTTCCGTGCCCAGCTGCGGCGTGCAATGCCATTATTGACATCCCATAAGAGCATAGACCTGAGCCGCCGCTCTGCCTCCGGAGTGCCNNTCGAGCACCATCCCGAATCCTCCGTTGATCACCTCACCCCAGCCCACGCCACCGCCGTTATGCAGCGAGACCCAGGTGGCACCGCGGAATGCGTCGCCGATCACATTCTGCACTGCCATGTCGGCCGTGAAACGCGAGCCGTCACGGATATTTGATGTCTCCCTGTAGGGGGAGTCAGTGCCGGAAACGTCGTGATGATCACGGCCAATTACTACCGGACCACTGATGTCCCCGGCAGCAATGGCTTCGTTGAAGGCTTCGGCTATCATCGTCCTGCCACGGGCATCCGCATACAGTATGCGGGCCTGCGAGCCTACCACAAGCCTGTTGCGCGCTGCCTCACGGATCCAGTGAATATTATCTGACATCTGCTGCCTGATATCGTCAGGCGAATCCTTCATGAGCCGTTCCAGCGTTGCAGCAGCGATAGCATCCGTCTTTGCAAGATCGGCAGGGTCACCGGAGCAGCACACCCACCTGAAGGGGCCGAAGCCGTAGTCGAAGCAGAGGGGGCCCATGATATCCTCCACATAGGATGGGTAACGGAAACCGCCTTTGCCGTCTGAGATATCTGCGCCGGCGCGCGATGCCTCAAGCAGGAAGGCATTGCCGTAATCAAAGAAGTAGGTTCCATGTGCGGTGTGCAGGTTTATAGCCTCCACCTGGCGGCGCAGCGAAGCCTGCACCAGCTTGCGAAACTGTTCCGGATCATCGGTCATCAGGGCGTTGGCCTCTTCAAAGGTGATGCCTGCAGGATAATAGCCTCCGGCCCATGGGTTGTGAAGCGAGGTCTGATCTGACCCCAGGTCGGCCCATAGCCCCTCCTCAGCGAACCTCTCCCACAGGTCAACGATATTGCCGTGATAGGCCAGCGAGACCACCTCGCCGTCGGCGCAGGCCCGGCGTACCCTGTCAGCCAGCACGGATAGATCTTCATGGACCTCATCAACCCACCCCTGCGCATAACGTGTGGTGATAGCCCTGGGATTGACCTCTGCAATAACCGAGACCACACCTGCAATATTGCCTGCTTTGGGTTGTGCGCCTGACATGCCTCC
>DCSU01000070.1:14292-14426 GCA_002325785.1 Bacteroidales bacterium UBA1458
GCGAAGAGTAGTTTGGTATTACCATGCCGTTTGTAACCACTAAGCGCGGTGCCTCACGGTGAGAGGGGAAGAGGCCGAGCGGATGGCCTGAATAGACGACCAGCGTCTGTTCATCGGTCATCTCCGACAGGTAT
>DCSU01000136.1:0-14648 GCA_002325785.1 Bacteroidales bacterium UBA1458
GTCTTCAGTCCACAGTCTTCAGTCGGTAACTTATCGATTGACTGCTGACTGCAATACTGCCTCCCCTGCAAGCAGGCTCCTTCGCTAAAATTGCCCACCGGGCAATTTATTAACGCTCGGCCCTCTACTGCCTATTGCCTACCCCGAGCCTCCCATGGGAGTTGAACCCACGACCTGCTCATTACGAGTGAGCTGCTCTACCACTGAGCTAAGGAGGCATATATACAATAAAAAAAGCAGGGCGCGTAAGAAATAAGTGTGGAATAATTATGTCTCGCTGCATTTCCTCGTGCTTGAGGGAATAGCGCCCTGCCGATGCAAATATAATAAATAATTTAATTTAAAAATTATTTTACATCGCCATGCCACCGCAGACATTTATGGTCTGGCCGGTAACGTATGACGACAGGTCAGATGCCAGGAACAGGGCAACATTTGCCACATCTTCCGGTAACCCGCCGCGACGCAACGGAATCTTCGATATCCAGTCGCTCTTCACATCATCAGGCAGCTTGCCGGTCATCTCCGTCAGGATAAATCCGGGTGCAATGGCGTTGCACCTCACATTGCGCGAGCCCAGTTCCTTGGCGACACTCTTGGTGAATCCGAGAATCCCTGCCTTGGAGGCCGAATAGTTCGATTGTCCGGCGTTTCCGCTGACACCTACCACCGAACTCATGTTGACGATCGATCCGCTCTTCTGCTTCATCATCGGCTTGATGGCAGCCTTCGTGAGGTTAAAGACCGACTTTAGGTTCACTGTAATAACCTGGTCCCACTGCTCCTCGGACATCCTCATCAAAAGGGTGTCACGGGTGATGCCGGCATTGTTGACCAGTATGTCCACCCTTCCGAAATCCTTCACAATCTCGTCTATCACATTCTCGGCATCGCTATAAACGGATGCATCTGATACATATCCCCTGGCCTTCACACCAAAGGCCGCAATCTCTTTGACTGCCATGGCAAATTCCTCATTATCAATGATATTGGTCAAGGCTATGTTTGCTCCCTCAGCAGCAAAACGCAGGGCGATGCCTTTTCCAATGCCTCTTGATCCGCCCGTGATCACCGCTGTCTTTCCTTCGAGTAATTTCATTTCTCTGAATTTTGGGCACAAAGATAAAAAATTATTTATGCAGCACTGCTGCCACCGTTGCACCTATGTCGGCAGGTGACTTGACCACATGTATCCCGCACTCGGCCATGATCTTCATCTTGGCCTCCGCAGTGTCGTTGGCTCCTCCGATTATTGCTCCCGCATGCCCCATCCGCCTTCCTTTCGGTGCTGTCTGTCCTGCTATGAATCCTATCACAGGCTTGGTCCCGTGTTCCCTGACCCAGTGTGCCACATCGGCCTCCATCACGCCGCCAATCTCTCCGATGAGCACCACAGCATCAGTACCCTCGTCGTCCATCATCATCTGCAGGATGTCGAGCGATGTGGACCCGATTATGGGATCACCCCCGATGCCAACGCAAGTCGACTGTCCCAGGCCAAGTTTTGTCAGCTGGTCGACAGCCTCATATGTCAGTGTTCCTGAACGGGAGATGACCCCTACCCTGCCTGGTTTGTGGATAAATCCAGGCATGATGCCCACCTTGGCCTCGCCGGGCGTGATGACACCCGGACAGTTCGGTCCGATGAGCACCGTATCATAATCTCTCATCAGTTTCTTAACCCTCACCATGTCAGCTACAGGGATCCCCTCAGTAATAGTCACTATGAGCTTTATCCCGGCCTCTGCTGCCTCAATAATTGAATCCGACGCAAATGCCGGCGGTACAAATATTACCGATGTGTCAGCCCCTGTAGCCTTGACGGCTTCCCTGACAGTGTTGAAGACCGGCAGCCCGAGATGCGACTGACCGCCTTTGCCCGGCGTGACCCCTCCTACCACCTTCGTTCCGTATTCGATCATCTGACCGGCATGAAATGTACCTTCGCTTCCTGTGAAGCCCTGTACGATCACTTTTGACCCGGAGTTCAGTAAAATACTCATATAGATATGCTCTTTTAGTGCCTTATATCTCAAATGTAAGGTAATTTTTCCTGCTTTTGCTAAATTTACGGAATATTATCGAGACCATGGATTTCATTGAGCCGGTACTATACATAGGTATTTCCCAGTCTTTTTTTGCCGGGATGCTTATTGCCACCAGGAGACCGTTCACCGCCGCCAACCGGATAATGACGGCATGGGTCTTTCTCTTCTGCATTGAGATGATCTTTGCGCTGATTAACAGCAATGTGCTCGACATGTACTCCTTTCCGTTCATCTCTCTCACCTACGGACCGCTGCTCTACCTTTATGTGCGCCACATGACCCTGCCCACGCTCAGATTTTCACCCTGGAATGCCCTTCACTTCGTACCCTTCATAATCTTCTTCGCCATTTCTGTAATATTACGAGAGGAACCCATTTTTGATGACCTGAGCGGGTTCTTTGTAATTGACAGGTTCATTCCGCTACGGATTTTCTACAGTGTCTGTTTCTTTCTATCGGTTACAGGGTACAGCATCCTGTCGTTCATTGAGATTAGACGGCACCAGAAGAGACTGCGCGATATGGTCTCCTACACCTCTGCAAAAATCACCCTGAACTGGCTCAAGATAATTTCCATTACATTTTACACCGGCTATGTCGTTGTATTTATTCTTGGCGGGATCAACATCATCGCCGGACTGCTTCCATTTGATCCGTATATTTTAACGTTTGCCTTCATTTCGATATTCTCATTTGCCTATAGCTTCTATGCCATCAAGCAGCCGGAAATGCTTGATTATCCGGTCGCCGTGCAGGAAGATGAAAACGAAAACGGTAATGGCGGGATTGAAAAATATGCAAGGAGTGGACTCAGGGATGAACAGGCCGAAGAGTACCTGACGAAATTGCTGCATTACATGGACGAAGAGAAGCCCTATCTTGACGGCGACATGACAATCAACGACCTCTCCAGGAAAACGNNCCCGTCACCATATTACTGAGGTGCTTAACGAAAAACACCACCGGAACTTCTTCTCTTTCGTAAACGAGTACAGGATACGCGAAGTCACCAGCCGCATCAGCGATCCGAAATACCAGCATTATACGATCCTGGCCATCGCCTTTGACGCCGGATTCAACTCAAAATCAACATTCAATACCTTCTTCAAGGCATATACCGGCAAGACACCAAGCGCCTACAGGGAGGAGATCTCAAAAGAGTCAGGCAAGGTGTGATCCGGGCTGCACCTGCATTTTCTAATTAGGTGATCCGGGCTGTCAGCTCCGCCTCCCAAGGTGTGATCCGAGCGGCTCAGACCAGGCCGCAATCCCTTACCTGTCCTAACCGTGCGGTCCGGACGATATCACAGATTATCATGACGACCTTTGCAGAAAAAGATCACCATGATAAGACGGCCATTGATAATTATAGTATCATTGCTTTTTCCTCTTTCCCTCTTTTCGCAGGAAAAATCATTTACCCCCGGAGGGTTTGTCAGGGGCGGCGCATATTTCAGTACAGGCGATTACCGGCATGACGTTAATGCAGCGTTTGGAGATGCGGCCCTTACCCTGACAGCAACCGACAACCTCAGCTTTAAGGGCTACGCAGACATTAGACTTCGTTTTGGACAGCAGTTTGGTGAGAACGTAAACTCCCTGACTCTCCGGGAGGCATGGGGCATGTATTATAACAGCTTCATGAGTGTCTCAGCGGGACAAAAGATCATCAATTGGGGAAAAACCGACATCTTCACTCCCCTGTCGAGATTCAGTCCCGCTGATTATACCCTGCGATCACCTGATTTCGATGATGCCGAACTGGGAAACCTCCTTGGCGAGATAACCTTCACTCCCGCCCCGTTCTTCAGACTCTCTGTTGTTGCAGCACCCTTCTGGAATCCGTCAGTGCTCATAATTAAACCGATAGAGCTTCCTCCGAACATGCAGGTGTCGCTGCCGGTGGGAATGAGGACAGGCAATGGGTATTATTCATACGGTGTCAGAGGCGATTTTATGTTCAGGGGATTTGATGCCGGTATCCAGTATTATCATGGCCCAGACCTGATGCCGGGACTGATCCTGACAAACGCTGATTATACTAATCCTGCGCAGCCTGCCGTCTCAGTTAGCGGGGTACCTTATGTTATCAACAGTACCGGCTTTGACTTTGAGACAGTGGTATCACCTTTTGTGCTCAGGGGTACTGCTGCCATTACCACTCCGGTGGAAGAAAAGGAAGGCAATGAGGAGATACCCTTCAGGCAAATTGAATGGGTGGCAGGATTCGATTGGATCCCCGGGGCAGTACGGGTGACGGCCGAGTATTCAGGTAAAAAGGTCCTCGACTTTTACGAGGCTCCATATGACCCTATCCTTGGCACTGAACCTGACATGCAGCAGCTCATGCAGCTCTTCAGCACACCTGGGTTTGACCCGTTTGAGTTTACACGGCTTCAGATTGAAGCATTTAACAGGCTGTATAACAACCAGCTGCATGAGTATTATCACTCTGCCGGGGTGAGGCTCGAGGCCGAACTGTTCTATGGCAGACTGATTCCTTCATTAACAACGGTTTTCAACTTTACCTCGAAAGACCTGCTTGTCCGCCCTGGGGTGAAATACAAACCCTCGGACGGTGTGACACTCAGTGCGGGATATGAGCATTATGAAGGCACCAAAGGAGGAATGTACGACATTATTGACGACTTCATGAATGCGGCATACTTTACTATCAGGATAGATTTTTAAGACTATGACAGACTTTATTATAAAATACAGATGGGCTATAATAGCAATGTCGTTTGCCCTTGCAGCAGGACTGGGCCTGCTGATACCATCATCGGAAACCGATCCTGATATCAGGAATTACATACCCCACAATATGCCCTCGAGGGTCACCAACGACTCCATCGAGAAGGAGTTTGGTGTTCAGGATATGATCATTGTGCTTTTCACTGACAGCACCATTCTTAAGCCTGGCGACCTGAGGCAGGTTAAGGAGGTTGACAGGGCAATGTCAAGGATGGAAGGCATAGGGATGGTTAATTCATTATTTACGGCAAGGAAGATCGAGGGCATTGATGGCATGATGGTCGTTGATCCTCTTATTGACAGAATTCCCGAAACAGCTGAAGAGATGGAAACGCTGATGCAGGACATTCTGGCTAACCGGTTTGCCCGCGACATAGTGATGTCGTCTGACATGACCGCCGCGGCGATCACCGGAACCATCACCTCCACCGTGTCTGAATATGAGACCCTTAACAGGATTGACTCGGTCATCGCGGCGCAGCATGGGGATGCGCAGATCCTTACAGGCGGGCTGCCATACATAAGGCAATTCATCAATGGGGATGTAAACCATGACGCCATGATCCTTATCCCCATAGCCCTCCTGATAATGCTGACAGTGCTTAAACTGTCGCTCGGCAACTGGAGAAGCGTACTGATTCCTTTCACGGTAGTGATACTTTCAACAGTTATTACCTTGGGAATGATTCCGCTGCTTGGATGGAAATTTTCGATAATTATGAGCCTTGCTCCCATCATACTTATCTCGGTTGCAAATAATTACGGCATATATCTTGTCTCCAGGCACCAGGAGCTCAGCCGGTCTGATCTTCCGGTGACGGGAAAAGAGATGGTCAGAGCTATTACAGGGTCTCTTAATATGCCAATCCTCTTCAGCGGACTGACCACCATAGCCGGATTGCTCGGCCTGCTGACCCATTCAATCATTCCGGCAAGGCAGGTTGGGATACTGGCAGCAACAGGAGTTACCCTGGCACTGGCAATGAGCCTTTTAATGATTCCTGCCCTCATCTACATGCAACATACCCCCGGAAGGAAACCCCTACCTCGGCGGTCGGTAAAAGACGACCTGATCAGTCGTACCCTTGCAATGATCTCATCAGTCGTCAAAAGACGACCGGGAAGAGTTCTCCTGGTTTCAATGGTCCTGACGCTCCTTATTGGTACCGGCATGTTTTTCCTGAGAATAGACACTAACCAGGAGAATTTCTTTCCCCATAAACACCCTATTAGAAGAGCTTCGGAAATCATCAATTCGAAATTTGGTGGCTCACAGACCGTCTCGGTGATGATCAGCGGCGACATCAAGGACCCCGTTCTGATGCAGAAGATCGATGATCTCACTCAGCATCTGAAGGGTTCGGAGGGTGTCGGAGGCGTATTCTCAATCTCCGACGTTGTGAGAGAGATGAGCAAGGCGCTGTATGAGCCCGCGGAGGAGGGATATGACATGATACCATCCTCTTCTGCGGCAATCGCCCAGATGTTCGAGCTATACAATATGAGCGGTAACCCTGACGATTTCAAACAGCTGATGAACTTCGATAATACAAAGGCTCATCTGCTTGTGCGGCTGTCAAAACCGGACAATAAGATCGTACGTGATCTAAGGGACGACATAAAAAGCTTTACCGCAGATTTTCCCGCCAGTGTGACAACCGGAGGATATGCTATCATCATGATTGATTTTGCGCAGAAGATAATCAACGGCCAGGTCTCGTCGCTGGCTTTAGCACTTATAATAGTCCTGATTCTACTGACTGTTATATTCAGGTCGCTGAAGGGTGGTCTCATAGGATCAATTCCTCTTGCAGCTTCAATCATAATACAGTTTGGAGTAATGGGCATCACAGGAGTGGCCATCGATGCCGCAACCGCCCTCCTCTCCTCAATTATGATAGGAGTGGGTGTCGATTTCACCATCCAGTTCCTCTGGAAATACAAGAATGAGCTAAGGAAAGGTGCATCCCGCGAGGAGGCCATATCGGAAACATACCGGACAACAGGACGGAGTATCGTCATTAACGGCCTGAGCGTAATTGCCGGATTCTCAGCCACCCTTTTCTCCGGGTTCCTGTCAATAAGATTCTTCGGTTACCTGACACTGCTGGCAATAGGCTCCTGCCTTATCTATGCAATTATTGTGATGCCGGCATTCATGCTCTACTTCAAACCTAAGTTTATAGAGGCAAATCAGAAACAAATAAATAAAAATAAAGAAGAAAATGAGAAAGATGTTATTCCTATTGTCAGCAGTATCGGTTCTGTCACTGCAGGCTACATTGGCACAGCAGTCAGATCCCGTGCAGCTGATGGACAAGAGTCGTGACCTGACTATGTCAGGGAACATACAGTCGACCGTCACCCTTACAATATCCGAGAAGAACGGTTCCGTTCGGACGCGGAAGTTGAATATGATCACCAAATCATACGACGACGGTACGATCAAGCGAATGGTTAAGTTCCTTGATCCGGCGGATGTGAGAGGTACAGCGATGCTTATCGTAGACAGCAAGGATGCGCAGGACGACATGTGGATCTACCTTCCTGCACTGAAGAAGACAAGACGGATAGTCAGTACGGAGAAAGGCAAGAGCTTCATGAGTTCTGAGTTTTCAAATGCGGATATGTCGAGCGGAAGCAATGCCGACTTCAAAATCAGTCACCTGCCGGAATCAGGAAAAAACGACGTCTGGGTAATCGAGAATGTACCTGTCAGCGAAGACAAAGCCGATGAGTACGGCTTCTCTAAAAAGATAACTTTTCTCGATAAGAGCAGCCTGAAAACAAAGAAGATCGACTTTTATAATTTTGATGGTGAGTTGTTCAAGTCAATTGAGATAGTGGCCACCCAGCCACTTGAGGGAAAAGAGGGGTATGTCATGACGGACATGCTGGCCAGAAATTATATCAATGGCAGAAGCTCGAGGGTCAAATTTGACCAGGTAAATACTACAGCATCAATACCGGATAATACCTTTATTGCCGATAACCTCTCGAGGTAGAATTCCATTACCTTTGTCCCGGGTAAAACTATGACACAAAAGGGGACAATCATATGCGCGCCGGCCACATCCGGAGGTGGTGCGATAGCTCTGATCAGGCTTTCCGGGCCCGGAACAATTGAAACCTTGGCCGGAGTATTCGAACCAGCTGATAAACAGGTGGATATACGTATTGCGAAGGGTTACACATTAATTTATGGGACTATATCTTCGCAGAGCGAATTCATTGACGAGGTACTTGTCTCCCTATTCCGTGCGCCGCACTCTTATACCGGGGAGGAAATGGCAGAGATCAGCTGCCATGCCTCGCCCTTTATCCAGCAACGGATCATAGAAATTCTCATCGGCAAAGGGGTTGAGACAGCCACTCCCGGAGAGTTCACCATGAGGGCTTTTATGAATGGCAAAATGGATCTTTCGCAGGCCGAGGCTGTGGCTGATATTATTGCTTCCGATTCAGAAGCGGCGCACCGTCTTGCTGCGGCCCAGCTCCGCGGCGGTTTCTCGAAAGAGATTGAGAAGCTGAGGATGGAGCTCCTCTCCTTCGCCTCGCTCATTGAACTGGAACTAGATTTCAGCGAGGAGGATGTTCAGTTCGCCGATCGTTTCGCTATGACTGAGACGGTAATAAAAATCAAGAGCCTGGTCGACAGGCTGGCAGCTTCATTCAGGCTGGGAAATGCAATAAAAAATGGTATTCCGGTGGTGATCGCCGGCAGGCCCAACGTGGGAAAATCTTCCCTGCTCAATGTGCTGCTTCAGGAAGAAAGGGCCATCGTCTCTGAAATACCCGGAACTACACGTGACACCATAGAGGAGGTGCTGCATGTGAACGGACTCCTTTTCAGATTCATTGACACTGCAGGTCTGAGACAATCGGATGATGAGATAGAAACCCTGGGCGTGCAACGGACCAGGAGGAAGCTGGAGGCAGCTGAGATCGTTCTGGCTGTTGCCGAAGCCAATGACAGTGCTGAAGATATTGTCGGGTTTGCCCGTTCGATGACAGAGATGACACGAGCCAAAGGTGCGAAAATTATCATGGTGCTTAACAAGTCAGATCTGGCCGACCCCGCCCGGATTGCAGACCTCAGGAAGGAGCTGTCACAACCGGGTCATATTCCGTTGGTCTTTGTCTCTGCAACAAAGTTATCAGGGATGGATGAACTTAAAAAGATGCTTACGTCTTCTGTCGAGACCGGCCGGCTGAATACCCCGCAATATATCGTAACCAATGCCAGACATTACGAGGCCCTGAAGAATGTTTCGGAAAGTCTGCAGAGGGTCCTTGACGGCTTTCGTGACGGTATCCCAACCGTGCTGATTGCCACTGACGTTCGCCAGGCAATATACTACCTTGGGCTAATAACGGGAAAGATCACACCCGAGGATATCCTCGGGCAGATCTTCTCAAAATTCTGTATAGGAAAATAACCTTCTAGAGGTTGCGGATTGCCCTTTCGGCGTCATGACCAATTAGGTAAAACAGTCCAAGCTGAATACCCCTGTTGGTCGATTTTACATCACTGCTTTTGTTAATATCATTTATTCCGTGATTGTACCTTAAATCAATCCCGAAACCTGTTGCCGGAACTACATAGCTTACACCCACACTAAGTGCAATATCAATAGGGTTCCAATTATCATTATTGTCTGAACTAACAAGTAGTCCCAACTGCGGGCCAGCCTGAAGCCTGAATCCGTTGTCAAACATATATTGAATCAAGACAGGCACATTCAGATAACCCAGGTCCAGGGTTTTTGAACCCTGTGCGGAATATACCAGTTCAGGCTGAATTGCCCATTGGCTGTTGTGATGAATATGGCCAAGAATACCAAAATGATAGCCTGTTCTCTGATCGTAACTGGTACTGTTGTCATTCTGAATGTTATAGAAGTTCAATCCTCCTTTGACCCCGAGAACGACGTGACCGGCAGGTGACGCACTGTGTTGTGCACTGGCAACGCCGGTAATCAGGAACGCTGCAATTAATACGGGCAAAAATCTCATTTTCAGTTTCATTACTTTTTTATTGGTTTTGGTTATAATCCTGTTCTGTCAGGGATTCTTAAGTTAACAGCAAAGGTGCCGCTTATTACGAGAAGAAGTGTTACAGATTAGTAATGACATTTTACATAATTCACATAAAACAAAGGGATTAGTAACCGATGATTTAACCGGGAGTTTTATAATATTGTTCCCTTTGGCTGCTTTTTGAATACTGCCTTGATTCTGATAAGCGGGGGCATGGTATCACCCAGCAGGAACCCCCAGGGTTTCAGTGTTTCGACATTATCGCAGATGAGTTTAACAACGGCAAGCATTGGTATTGAGATGAACATCCCGGGAATCCCCCATATGGCAGCCCCAACAAATACAGCCAGGAGAGAGAACAGTGCATTGAGCTTTACTTTTGAGGCAACGACCTTGGGAAGGATGTAATTGTTGTCAACAAATTGAATCATAGAGTATACAATCAGGACATATATGGGATACCATGCGGAATCTTTGGTAATAAGTGCCACAATCATCGGCATTGCTACGGCCACTATACCTCCTATGACACGTATCATGTTAAGTAATGCCCCAATGATGCCGAGCAGCAAAGCATATTCGATGCCCATGATTAAGAGGGCAGTAGTATTCAGAACGGCCATAATCCCGGCCTCAATGATCAGACCAATGAGATATTGCTGAATGAGTTTCTTGGTTTTGCTCACCAGTTGGCTCACTTTGCTCTGCTGGCCCAAACTGAAAAGCCTGTGGATAAACTCTATAAGGATTGAGTGGTAAAACAGGAGCATAAAGACGTAAACCGGGATCAGGAAGATCAAAACTAACAGGTTGCCGATGGATACAAGCGTATTCCCGATGGCGGCAGTGCCGGTATCAACCAGTTCACTGCGGGTTTTTAACACCCAGTCAGCCAGCTTCTGCGAATTAATGTCGAAATAGCCTGATATCCAGACGATGGCCTGGTTAATCATCTCTGTGAATTTGTCAGCCAGGAATGGTAAGGAATCGCTCAGACGTGTTGCCTGCGAAAGCAGCAGCGCGCCAAATGCTAATATGACCAGAACAGTGAAAGTAAGCGTAATGATGATGGCAATGACCCTGTTTACTCTCTTATCAACAAAGAAATTAACGACCGGATGGAGTACTATAGCCAATATGGTTGCGAAAACTACCGGTACAAAAATGCTCCTTCCGATATAGAGCATAGCTATAAGGACGGCTAAACCGGTTAATAAAATACTTACTTTCAGATAACCCGGCAGTTTGATCCCTTCATTAGTCACGGCTCCGGGATTTCACTCTCTTGTTCCGGAAAATGCGCAGAAGGGCTATTTCTCCCATTGACCTTAATGAGCCGGTGTTTTTGGATACAAACCTTGAGACCCCTGACTGCAATACGGGACTTATAACCCTTCTTAGCCCCGGACCTGCCAGGCCTTTGAAGACCACGTTTGAAACCAAACCGGCGGCCAGTCCCAATGTTGTACCCAGTATGTTATCGACCATATGGGGAGATGAGGTAATATCCTTCAGGGTGCTACGGATCAGGTTGACAGGCTTGAGGCTTTCAGCAGTTGCATAAAATTGCGCTTTCAACTGCTTTCCACTGGCATCATGCTCAACTTCAAGTAATTGAATTGCCTTTTTAAGGTCGGCAGTTGAAGTTATTGGTTGCATCCGATTTTAATTAAGAATTCGCTTTATGATGTAATTGCCGACCTGTTTTTTNNTTTTTTAAGCCATTTATGCATGAATAGATGCAATATAAGGGCGATGAGTCCATAAAAAGCTGCTACCGCAAAAAATCCGAGAAAGAGATTGCCAAGGAGTACACCCACCCATAAGGCAATACCCAGGTTAAGGAACAGCATGAAAACGCTTGCTGATAACATTACTATGACCCTGGGGACACTTGATGAAACTATATCCGATGCTTTGTCAAGAGCTTTCAGCTTGGCCAATTCCAATTCCGCCTTGCCGTATTCGGTAACTTTTGCCAGGAGTTCATCGATAATCCCTGTGTTCTCTTCCATTGTTGCGGCCATATAGTTATGGTTTGCTATCAATCATCAAACCGCAGCTCTCTTTGCCTTTTTGTCAGGCCCTTCCTTTGCACTGCCGCTCATGTCATCCATGTCAGAATCCGCCTGGCTTACATTGTCATATTTTTCAGATATATCATCAAGAAATTCATTGAATTTCTCCTTGATCGATTCCTTCAGCTCCTCCCCTTTTCCGGTCAGCCCCTTGCGTGTTTCTGATCCTTTTGCAGGAGCAAAAAGAATCCCTAATGCTGCACCGGCAGCTATGCCGGCCAGTAATGCCGCTACTACTTTTCCTGAACTCATAGTCTTTTCGAATTAATAAGTCCGCTTCGGATTATCCCGCCCAAAACGCCCTAACCTAAACTGTCTGTATTTCGATAATACAATATCCGGGGTTTCTCCGAAGCGGACTGTATGATTATTATTGAATATTAATTTTTATACTAACAAAATTACACCTCAATGCCCGGGAAATCATTACATGGTTCTTGTTATTAATTACATAATTCCCACATCCGGGAGATGCCTGATACCTGTTGCACAATACATGATGCAGTATCAGCCAGGGGGAAAAAGGATCTTAAGTCGATTACGGTTGTCAGAAGAACAGGCTCGCCAGCATTGTGAATGCCAGTCCGCAAATAGAGATGATTGTCTCCATAACCGTCCACGACTGCAGAGTCTGTTTCTCGTTCATCCCAAAGTACTTGCTTACCAGCCAGAACCCGCTGTCATTGACATGTGACGCGATTGTTGCCCCTGAAGATATGGCAATGACGATAAGGGCCTTATGAGGATCATCGAAAGCGAACACTGGCAGTATCGGGGCGATTATGCCTGCAGCCGTGATCATGGCAACGGTAGCCGATCCCTGTGTGACGCGAACCACAGCTGCTATAATCCATGCCAGCAGTATTGGCGAAAGAGCCGTCCCGGCTACTGAGTCGGCAAGGGTGGTCCCGATGCCGCTTTGAACCAGAACCTCCTTCAACACACCTCCGGCTCCTGTAACGAGGATGATAATCCCCGCCGGTCCAAGTGCCTTTGTACTGAGCGACATGATCCTGTCGCGCGACATGCCCCGCCTGATGCCCAGCAGCCATATCGCGAGGAGTGTTGCTATTATCAGCGCCGTGAATGGATGGCCTGCAAAAATCAAAATGTCAGTGACTACGGATGAGGTTATCGCTCCGTTCCTGATTAATATGGCTGACATCGTGCTGATGACGATTAGTAGTAAGGGCGTTAAAATCAGAACAAATATCAGCCAGAAAGAAGGCAACCCGCTCCGGGAAGCCTCCTCACCGCCCTCACCGTTCACAGCGACGGGCGGATCAATTTTTATCTTACCCGCAATGAATCTGCCAAAGAGCGGTCCTGCAATGACTGCTGTAGGCAGCCCCAGCATCAGGCCGAGCAAGATCACCCACCCAAGATCTGCACCAATTATCTCCGAGACGGCTACGGGCCCTGGCGTAGGGGGAATGAAACTGTGAGCTACCGCCAATCCTGCAAGAAGCGGTATTCCGTAGTACAGGAGTGATTTACCGGTATCCCTTCCCAGGGCATAGATGATCGGGATAAAAATGATAAGGCCGACGTCGAAGAAGACTGGAATTGCAACAATGAAACCGGTAAACATCATTGCCCATGAGGCTCTGGTCTGACCGAATTTTTTCAGCAGGTAGTTTGCCAGGGCATGAGCTCCGCCGGAGCTTTCGAGAATCTGCCCGAAGATCGCACCCAGGCCCACAACCACGGCAATGAAGCCAAGTGTCTCTCCCATCCCCTTCTGGATGGCTGCCGTCACCTCCTTCAGAGGCATGCCGGCAACGATCCCCACAAAGATTGCAGTGATCAGCAGCGAGATAAAGGCACTGATCCTTACCTTTAAAACCAGCAGAAGAAGGAGGGTTACTCCTGCTGCAACAATTAGCAGAATCGATCCGACAGACATTTTTGGGTCAGGGTATCAGACATAAATATACGGAAAAAGGTGAAAATGATTCTTTCTTTAAAATGAATACCCCACAGACAAACCAACCCATAAACAATTTCCGAATGTATCTTCCTTTTCGGAATTAATAATAAACATTGGAGTTGCTCTTAAGGTAAAACCCCGCCTGCCCTGATAACGGTAGCCAGCTGACAAAACAACAAGACGGTCAGGAGAACCGGTAAAATAGGTAAACCCTATGCCTGGTTCAAAATAATGACTGGGGCCGCCGTAAAGAATACCAGCAGCGACTATAAAATTAAAACTTAGTTTATCCGTAAATGACCCATGATATTCATTTCCGCCAATTCGTAAAAAAATGGCAGTCCTTTCCCTGGCGATAATAATCCGGTCATAATTTATTGAATAAACAACCCCATTGCCCATAATTTCAAGGTAGAGCGAGTTTTTTCTGATTGATTCAACGCCTGCAACTTTGGTATCTGTATCCTGAGCATTCAGGGGACTGAAAAGAACTATTGCCAGAAGCAAAAAGGGTACAAAAGCTTTCATTTTTGCTGATAGTAAAGGCAAGAGGTTGTTATATCCATTTTCACTGTGTCCTGACTTTTCGATCACGATATATCAGAAGGATCGCTGTCAAAATACCTGCTGCAATAAGGCCAATATCTTCCACAACACCCAGTTTGACTGGCACAAATCCGGTTAAGGCGTAAATTACCGGTATGACGGGAACTATTTTTGGTATTGGTTTTTCACTCCACAAGAGCAATCCCAGTGTGAAGATGGCTGTGGGGCATGGCATCATCCCTGTCAGGAGCA
>DCSU01000136.1:14727-17048 GCA_002325785.1 Bacteroidales bacterium UBA1458
GCCACTGCCAGTATGATGCCTTCAAGGATGAACAGAACCACGAAAAGGTATGCCATGGGGTAAAACTTGCTGAAGTAAAGCAGGTTGAAGACTGCTCCTACCCAGATCCAGAAAAATACGAGTATCCCGGTAACTACTTTACCGGAATAGCGGGTCTTCCTGACGGCGAAGTAGATGGCGGCAACCGCCAGTGTATACATGATCAGATGCACCGGCCACCACTCGGTGTTGAACCTCTCCAGCATCTCCAGAAACTCATCAAAGGTAAATGGGACACTCATTTTTGTATGTATAAACCGTGATCAGTCTTTCACGCAGCGGACTGAATAGCCATACTGCCTGTCTCGCTCATGCCTGTCGATTCCTTTAATGTTGTAGCCAAGGTACCGCATCCAGTAGTTGCCTGGTAATGTTGCAGGGGTGGTTGTCAGATAACCTGTCCATTTCCTGTACTCCGTGAGTTCCCCGGGGGGTCTCCTGTAGCCGGTGCCGTAGGCGGAGAATCCTGAGCTGTTGTCTGCAACTGCGCTTGACGCATCCCAGTTAACCGTCGCCCTCAGCTTTCCACCCACGTTTTGATCTTCACCACGGACGGCATCAAGGTATGCTTCCGCCTGGGGCAGACCAAGTTCAAGCTCGAGGTCTATCCATTCGGTATCGGTGGGGATATGCCAGCCGGTAGGACATAATCCCCTGCTTTCCAATACTGCATACCCGTTGTAAAGTCCTCCGAAAGTACCCTTATTGGAGGCATTGTTCTCAGGCCAGCAGTAGGCAGCGGTTGAGAGAGCAGCCCAATCGGCCTCACCGGTTACCAGGGAAATGGCTGTGCCATCCCTGAATTTAGTGGTCCGCAGGTTCTCTGCCATCCAGACATTTCCACCGATAGTAATTATTTTATAGACATTGCCGTCAATATCAGTCACATTATCATCGCTTTCCTTCTTACAACTGACAATAAACAGAATACAGAAAATCCCGGCTGCTATCGCCGGAATGATCTTTTTCAGGGTATTTTTCATAGGCAATTGATTTTGGGGGTTATTAAATCAGAAAGTTGCTGATCTTGTTTTTGGTCTGTTCGCCGGTCAATTGCATCTAATTTATAACTTTTTCTCAAATTAGCAATAGTATGCTTCCGGGATTTTATACTCCATCAGGGACATAGCCTGATTAATGGTCCCTACTATTATTCCTGCAAACAGTCATCTCCTCAGGAACTGTCATCTACATAGAGGTGTGCAGTTTGCAGTTTTTAGGTGAGAATTCAATAAGGAACCCTGTGGGTGTGGAAAGCGAGAATTTACTTTGGGTATACACTCAATTCTTAACGCATCTTACTGAAAGGGCATCCGGTTCATGATCACATGTGCCGGCGCTTAGTCCGTAACTGGAATTGAACAGCACACAACCCCAGTAGATACCATCATAGTCATCATAGTAATTGGTGGAAGTGAACCAGTTTCCCGAAATTCCCAACCCGTCAAACTCCCCGTCAGTCCACCTTATCCCTGCAGGCAGTGCCCTGAAGCCGGAGGCGTTTCGCTTTGCGGGATAATCAATGTTGCCGACAGCTCCCTCATATGATGATGATACCCAGTTTGTAAGCGCGGCCATTGCCTTGGCTATCTTGTTGCCGGTGGTGGTGCCGTCATAATTATAACCGTTTGCTATCAGGTAATCCTGCAAAATGATCCACTCCGGATAGGCAGGCACATGCCAGCCTGTCGGACATACTCCCCTGGGATCAGTGATAGCGTACCACGTATAGAGCCGGCCATAAAGCCCGACGTTGGCTTCATTGCCGTCATAAGCCCACTGGTATTTGGGCTTGCCCTCCCCCCAGTCCTGGTCACTCAGATCAAGATTGGCAGGATTGGTTGTGCCTATCATATCACCATTGGTATACTTGGTAACCTTGAGATTCTCCGCCATCCACCACTGAGTGCCGATCTCAACAATCTCATACATGTTCCCGTCAATATCAGTTATGGTGGGGATCTCCTCTTCAGGTCCATCCTCTTTTTCGCATTTATTTGCGGTGAATAACAATCCCGCAATTATTACTATGCAAATCCAGAAACTGCTGATTTTCTTCATAGCCTTCGAATTATTTTGGTAAAGTTAAGCCGGCATAATGGCTAAGTCAACTCACAATGAGTAAGGCAAGGGTTCTGGTTAGCAGAATATAGGTTTGCTTTAGTAAAAGCTGATGATAAGATGCTTTTCGGCCGGCATATGCCTAAGTGCCGCCATTTGTTCAGTCTGTGATGGCGCCGGTCAGAGCAAGGGTTTTGAAGAAGTCGGGGAACGATTTGTCC
>DCSU01000075.1:0-9570 GCA_002325785.1 Bacteroidales bacterium UBA1458
GTAACATTATTGATAACGAAATAATTAAGACAATTTTAACATATTTTTTAATAATCATTCTTCGGACTTCCGACTTCAAACTTCCGACTTCCTGCTTGTCTGAATAATAAGTCTGTTTATCATTTCCTGCATTGCCTTTTCAGTTGTCGGATAATCCGGAACAGCAGTTCCTTTCAGGATGACAATAAAGACGATCTGTATATTTTCTGAAAGAAGGTGATCATAGAGTATGTTTTTATTCTTACGGTATGCCTCTCGCATCCTTCTTTTAATCAGGTTTCGGGTTACTGCCAGACGGAATCCTTTTTTAGAAACGCTGAAAGTTACCTGGGTAGGAGCAGGAAGAGGAGCAGGACTCAATCCCCACACAACCTTAAAAAGGGATGAATAAAAAATATGTCCTGTTTCAAAAAGACCGGAGATAATCTTAACGCTGCACAGTCTCTCGGACTTATTAAATGTTTCCCTGGTTGTGTTCATATCAATAAAGAAATATTCTGAAAGCTTTATCGGAAGAGCATTCCGGAGCTCCAGGGCAATTCAGTATGTTAAAAATGATGTTACTTTAAGTTTCTGTTGTATTCTTTAAGAAAATCATCAATAGCCATTGTCATTGAAGGAGCCTTGGGGTTAGGAGCCTGTATGTCAAGCCTGTAACCCTCATTGGTAACGGCTTCTGCTGTCGTCGGACCGAAAGCGGCAATCTTGATCTCGCCCTGGGTGAATGACGGGAAGTTCTCTTTGAGAGACTTTATTCCGGAGGGACTGTAGAAGACCAGGATGTCATAATCAAGCTCCTGTGATTCAAAGCCTCTGCTAATGGTGCGGTACATGGTGCCGAGTATAAACTTTATATTGTTCCTTTTCAGCAGCTCGGGTATGTCAGACTTGTGCGGCTCTGACATGGGCACGAAGAAATTTTCATCCTTGTGCTTTGCAATCACATCAATGAGGTCTTCAAAGTTAGCCTTGCCGTGAAAGACTTTCCTCTTGCGGTATACTATATACTTCTGCAGGTAAAATGCCACATTTTCAGTGATGCAGAAATACTTCATCGTTTCGGGCACGGTAATGCGCATCTCGTCACAGATCCTGAAATAATGATCAATGGCTATTTTGGATGTAAATATAACGGCAGAAAAGTCGGGGAGATTGATCTTCTGCTGCCTGAAATCCTTTGCGGGTATACCCTCAACCTGGATAAACTGTCTGAAGTCGATTTTCAGATTGTATTTTTTAGCGAGCTCGAAATATGGTGATTTCGGATTGTTTGGCTCCGGCTGCGACACTAGTACCTTCCTTATCTTCAAAGCCATAAGTTTTAAGTTCAACCTCCTCTCTATACCCGGCATGATCAGAAGACACCGATTATCTTCAATATGACCAGTACGGGTAAGACTTCAAGGGCACAAAGGTACAAAATGAAATATAATATTGAAACATGCCGGTATTTAAATATGGAAATCAATCTTAATATTCTAATTATAAGGAATATAGCTGTAACAGCAAGCCCTGCAATAATGAATGCAAGAATATTATCAAGCGGCGCAAAAAGGATGATTCCGTTAAGTATGAACAGGACTATTGAGTTAGCGTACCAGGCGTTGTAGACGACATTCATATACTCACGGAAGAGGCTTTTCCATCCGGTTACTTCTGCCGCCATTATGCATGTCAGGTGTCTCAGCAACAATGCAGCCAGGAATGACCCGATGAGGAGTGCCGCCAGCTTCACGGAGCCTGAAGGGTCAGTACGACTGACAGAGTCAGACAGCAGAAGGGCTGATGCAGCAAAGAGTCCCACGTTCAGGACCGTGAAAATATTTCTCAGGAGGGAAGGCCAGCCAAACACTTCAGAGGTTCCCGGAGGCGCCAGCTCCGGGCGTCTGCGAAAGCCGATGGAGGAGAGTCCGGCCATCATGCTTTTCCTTCCGAACGACATCATTGCTGTCATTACCAGAAGTGAGAGCGCCAGAATAATGAAGCTGAAGTCAGTGTTCATCTTCTCCTGTGGCAGCGGCAGGCCATCAATTCGTTCGACGCCGGTTATATAATCGCTCCGCAGATCTCGCACATTAATCTCCTTTCCGGGAAGATGGACTTCAGAGGCACGTACCGGAATGATCCGGCCAATACTGAATTGCTCCTTTTGTGCCGGTGATGAGAGAGTATCAGCAGCAACAACGCTTAAGGTATCGCCCGGCCCGGTAATCATGATTTTATTCTAAAAATAGGCGGGCTGACCCGGGTACAGCTCAGCAAGAATATTGTTGGCCAGCCGTGAGGCTCCTATCCTGAAGTACTCTGGTGAGAGCCATTTTTCACCGAGCATGTTCCTGACTATGAAATAATATACCAGCGCATCATCAGGGGTAACAATACCTCCTGCGGACTTGAATCCGATCATGATGCCGGTCTCATTCCAGTAGTCGCGTATTGCACGACACATAACCCAGGCGGCTTCGGGGGTTGCCGACACCGGGATTTTTCCTGTAGAGGTCTTTATGAAGTCAGCCCCCGACTCCATTGCTACCACTGATGCCCGGTAAATGCTCCTTTCATCTTTCAACAGACCTGTCTCGAGGATCACCTTCAGGGTGGCTTCTCCGGCTGCCTGTCTTACAGCCTTCAGTTCTTCAATGACGGTGTCATAGTCTCCCTCAAGGAATGTTCCAACGGGAATGACGATATCTATTTCATCGGCTCCCATCCTGGCGGCCAGTTCTGTCTCCAGGATCTTAACCTCGAGGAATGTCTGAGAGGTTGGGAATGAGGCTGCCACCACTGCCAGTTTTACCCCGCAATTGTTCAGCTGCTCGCGGGCAACTGTCACAAAGTTAGGGAAGACGCACAGCGCCGCAACATTGCTGATATCACTGAAGCTGTAGCTGAATGATGCAGTCCTCTCTGCAAAGCTCTGTATAGTACCTGCACTGTCAGATGTGTTGAGGCTGGTGAGGTCAATAAAGGAGAAGATATCCTTCAGCAGAGGGGTGCGATCCACCGAGCCGGTCATCCGCCGAGCTTCGGTAATGCATTCTCCCATCTCCCCCGGGGAGTAGTCGTGATTTAACAGTTTCCTGTATAATTTGGTCATAATTAATGTTATGTATATACCAACAGACGTCCTTTGCCTGCCGGCAATTGCGGGTCAATTTAATTGTTTTTAATGAAACCCCCATGTTTCTATAAAATAAACACTGCAACCTATTTGCGCAGGCTTTTATTTCTTGCCAGGGAGGCAAAAATACCCGCAAAGCAGAGGATTGCGAATATCACAAAGGCGCTCTTCATTGCACCAAGTAGCTCCGGGTAGTTGGTGGGATCGATCTTTGCCTGTCCCATGTAAATGGCCAGGAGCATGAGGGCTATAGCCATGCTGAATGTCTGGCCTACGTTCCTCATTGTACCCAGCATGCCTGAGGCATTGCCGAGCTGCCGCTTCTCAACGGAGCTCATGATGGCGTTGGAGTTGGGCGACGAGAAGAGGGAGAAGCCAGCTCCCATAATTACCAGCACAACTACAACGAAGAGTATGGAGGTCTCTTTTGTCAGAAAGCAGAGCATGATCAGTCCCACCGATGTAATTGTCATTCCAATGGATGCCAGCACGCCCGGGTTGCGGGTGTCAGACAGCCTACCTGCGGCCGGGGAGATGAGAGCCATGGTCACCGGCCATGCCATAAGTACGAATCCGGCATCCCGGGGACCAAGCTCTTTGATATACTGGAGGAAGAGGCTCAGGAAGAACCCAATGGCGCTGGTGGCGGCATAATGGATCAGGGCCGCGAGGCTGGAAAAGGCGAAGACTCTGTTTCTTGATATCAGGGTTATGTCAAACAGAGGGTGTACCGTCGTCTTCTCTCTCAGGATGAACAGGGGCACAAGCGCCAGTCCTGCTGTGGTTATTACCCAACCGGCAACCGATGGCAGCTTTGAGAACCCGTATATCAGGGCCGCTATCGACATCCCGTAGATCACTGCGCCGGGCCAGTCAAAACTTTCTCCCCTGGCTTCAGCCCATTCACCCTTCATTCTCCTCCGTATCATGATCAGGCTGATGATGCCCATCGGGACAAGAAAGGCAAAGATACTCCTCCAGCCCAGGTAACGCGTCAGAAGTCCTCCAAGGAATGGCCCTGAGGCCAGTCCTGCATATACGGCAGTGACATTTATTCCCATTGCGCGTCCCCTCTCCCCGGCAGGAAATACAGATGTAAGGATGGCCATATTGGTGCCGAACATCATTGCACCGCCTGCTCCCTGCAGTATTCTGACGCCGATAAGCCATTTTATTCCTGGGGTGAATGTCAGCATGATCATTGTGAGCGTGAATATGACCAGACCGGCAGTGAATATTTTTTTTCGCCCGATAATATCTCCAGCCCTGCCTGCAGGTAGCAGCAGGATGGAGGTTGTGAGCATGTAACTGCTAACTATCCAGTTCAGGGTGACTGCATTAAGGCCCATCTCATCCCCGATGGAAGGCAGGGCAAGATTGATCGATGATCCCATAAAGGGAGTCAGAAACGATGCGAAGGCGGTGACCGTCAGTACAGACCTTTTCAGCTCTTTATCCATCATTCCCTGTTCCTGCTGTCTATCATAATCGTTACGGGACCGTCGTTCACGAGCTCAACATCCATCATTGCCCCGAACACGCCGGTACTTACAGTATGTTGCAGCAGCTCTTCCGTGCGGGCAATGAAATCCTCATACAGTGGTATCGCTTTCTCCGGCCTGGCGGCCCTTATGTATGACGGCCTGTTGCCTTTTTTGGTTGATGCGTGCAAGGTAAACTGGCTGACTATCATTATTTCTTTACCGGTCTCTGAGGCTGACAGGTTCATTACTCCGTTACTGTCGTCAAAAAGTCTCATGTTCACCACCTTCGCTGCCAGCCAGGCGGCATCGTCACTGTCGTCTGCCTCCTCAATGCCTGCGAAGACAAGAAGGCCCTTCCCGATTGATGAGCGTTTCTCCCCGTCAATGGTCACCGAGGCTCTTTTTACTCTTTGTACAACAACCCTCATTTGGCTTAACAGTGTGGCAAAAGTAGTAATTTATAACTATTTTTACGGCCTTCCTGCTGCCCATGGATATCGTTACACTAACAGGTATTGCCCTCGGTCTGTCGTTTGACAGCTTTGCCGTGTCACTCTCCTGCGGGGTCATTGAGTCCGGTATACGTTTCCGGAAAGCCATACGCGTTGCCATCATTCTTGCACTATTTCAGGGCGGGCTGACCGTACTGGGTTTTTTTCTTGGTTCAACGTTCAGCCAGTACATAGAAAAATATGATCACTGGGTGGCTTTCGGGCTGCTGACGATTCTTGGTGCCAGGATGGTCATAGAGGGTCTGAAGGCTGAGGAACAGAAGGAGCCGGTGGATTTCACGCGGTGGACGGTATTGCTGACTATCGCCATTGGCACCAGCATTGATGCCTTTGCCGTGGGCATCAGTTTTGCCTTCCTGAAGGTTCAGATATGGCTTGCCGGACTTATAATAGGCACCGTCACCTTCCTGGCATCAATGACAGCCATACGCATCGGGAAATCAGCAGGCAGCAGGCTGGGATCAAGAGTCGAGATCCTCGGTGGCCTTATACTTGCAGCAATAGGAGCAAGGATACTGATAGGACATCTCACTGCGGCAGCGTGAGAGATACCTAAAAGGGGATCATGTACCGCTCCCGTTTCCTGAAGACGGCCATATCACGGTACCCTGCCTGCCTCAGGAGATCATAAGCCTCATCGAAATACTGTCCGATACGTTCCGGGAAATGAGCGTCGGAGTTAACGCATACAGGCACGCCGTGTTCTGCAAACAGCGCCAGGTATTTCCGGTCAGGGTAAAAATCGTTCAGAGGCTTGTTGCGGCCATTTGTGTTCAGCTCGAAGGCGACGTCATGGATCTCAAGGGCGGATGCCATCATGCTGTACAGATGGGTTATGTCACCTTTTGGCATGTAACGGTGGATCCTCACCAGGTCTGGGTGACCGATGATATCGAAGAATCCTGTGGCTGCAGCCTCGCATACAAGGTTGAAGTAGTTTTCGTAGATCTTGTCTATATCCTTCCCGATATAAAACTCCGGGCCGAGGTCAACAGTCTCTTCTCCCAGGTAATGGACTGACCCGATTATATAGTCAAATGGGAAGGAGTTGATGAGCCTCTCCGTCTCCTTCTCCATTCCAGGCAGGTAATCAACCTCGATGCCCATCCGCACGGCTATCTCCGGATGCTCTCCTCCCAGCCTCATGATATGTTTGGCATATTCAGGAAGCCTGTCATGATCCATGCACCACTTAAGGTGTTCACCGGACGGATTCAGATGATCGGAAAAGCCTATCTCGCGCAGGCCCCTTGCCACCGCAGCCTCTATGCAAGCCTCCGGTCCCACCCGGCCGTCGCTGTAAGTGGTGTGTATATGATAATCAGTTCCGTAATCCATTCTCTTTTCCTCCATGAGCAGAAGTTTGTCAAAATTAGAAAAGGTGAACGAATATATCTTCAGATTGTTCTAAATTTGCATAATCCATGGCTTTCGTGATACAACAACTGAAGAAGAAATGCAGCTGTCTCTCATGTGAACTGAGAAACCTCACCTTTTCCACACTGGAAGGAGAGGACATAGAGCGCGTATGCGCATCCAGGGAAGAGATTCCCTACTCAAAGGGTGAGCTTATACACAGGGAGGGTGACAGGATACACGATTTCAAATACCTTAAGAACGGGCTGGTGAAGCTTTACAAGGTCACTGAGAGCGGTGAGGAACAGATCATCACCATCACCAGGCCATTCGAATTCGTCAGTAATACCAACGTCTTCTATGAGGAGAACTACAGGTATTCTCTCTCGGCGCTTGAAGATTCTGTAGTCTGCTGTATCCACATTGACCTCATAAAGGAGCTGATCCTTAGGAATGGCAAGTTTGCCATGAACCTGCTCACCATTCTTTCGCGCACATCCGAAAACATAATTTCACTGGGTCTGGAAATACGCAAAAGGAACCTGGCCGGCCGGATAGCCTATGTGTTACTTTATTTTTCCGGGGAGATATATCACTCAAGGATATTTGACCTTCCTGTCTCCCGGAAGGAGATAGCCGACCTGATCAGCATGAGTTCGGCAAACGTCATTCGCACCTTCTCGGAGTTCCGGCGTGACGGTATCATCAAAACCAACGGCCGTACGATAGAGATATCGGATATGAGCAAGCTGGAGGTGATCTCCAAAAGAGGCTGATTGTACCCGCAACATCGCCGGTCGTGGAGGCGGGCAGGAATACTTGAACCAAAGGCGTTTATTGCAGGCAGTCTCTCAGGGCAGAGGCTATATCTGCGAATTTGAATCCAAACCCTGAATTAACAAGCCGTCCGGAGGAGATCCTGCTGCCCCCGGTAAGTACTACGGACATTTCTCCAAGTATGGCCTTAAGCAGCCCCGCGGGCACATGAGGCAGGAACACCGGCAGCCGCTTCTGCCTGGCCACCTCGCGCATGAGCATGTCATGCGTGATATGATCCGGAGCTGCGGCGTTATATGGTCCGGCCATGACGCTGTCAGTGACTGCCCGGAGATAGATACGGCAGAGGTCATCAATATGAATCCATGGTAAATACTGGCTGCCCGGACCAAACCTTACAATCAGTCCTGCAGCTGCCGGGAAAGTCATCTTTGACAGCGCCGATGCCCGGGAGGCCAGCACCACGGCTGTCCTTATCTTTACCACCCTGATTCCGGCTTCAGCAAACGGCTCTGCGGCAGCCTCCCAGAGGCGGCATGTCTCACCCAGGAAATCATCTGCGGGCGGATCACTTTCGGAATAGATTTTTTGAGTTATCTGCGAGCCGTAAATATTCACGCCTGAGGCGGTGATAAATACTGAAGGCATGATCCCCCGGCCTGCCGAGACGTGGTAAAGCAGATCAGCCGTTACCGTACGGCTGCTGATGATCTTGCTTTTCCGGTCATTGTTCCACCGCTTTTCTCCAATGTTAGCTCCTGCGAGGTGAATTAGCGCGTCTCCTTCCATTATGGCCTCACTGTCACAGTATCCGTTCTGCGGATCCCAACGGTACGATTTGTATTTCCCTCCCGGCCTGACAGCACGGGTGAGGTGCACCACCTCAAACCCCTCTCCGGCAAGTAGTTCACTCAGGTGTGATCCTATCAGACCTGTTCCCCCGGTTATTACCACTCTTTTCATTTTTGGCTAAGCAGTTCAATTATTTCAATGGCATCGGATATACACTTTTCACAAACCTTTTCGGTGAGTCCCTTATGGTCTATATTTCTTCTTCCTTCGAAGGAGTTGAGATTCTCCCCCAGCAATTCTGAGCAGAGATCGCTTCCGTTTCTGGCAACGAATATCCTGTTGAACTCTCTCACTTTATCATATACCCTGACTTTGTCTTCCTCTCCGGGCAGCCCCTCTTTCCCATACGCCAGTCCTAACCAGATATATGCACCGGTTACCGCTCCGCATGTCTTTTGCATCCTCCCCATCCCGCCACCGAAGGCAGCCGCTGTCCTGGACGCATCTGCATTCTCACCGGCACAGGCCATCAGCACTGACTGCGAGCAGCTGTATCCGTTGCGGAAATGGCTGATTGCCTTCTCTTTTGTATTCATTAACTTTTTCCTCAAAATTATTAAAAAATTAAAGCGGAGCAGGATTACCTTTTTGATATGATTTTGAAATGTTCTACTTTTACCGCCTGCATTCAAAATTTATTAAACAACGCAAGGTAAAATGGTAAACCAGAAGAAAATCAAAGGAGTGATTGGTATCCTGACTGGCGGAGGTGATGTCCCGGGACTTAACCCTGCAATCAGGGCGGTGACCATCAGGGCTAACAGGGAAGGATATAAGGTGATAGGGCTTCGCCGGGGATGGGGAGGGATCGTCGAGATAATAAGAGATCCCAAGGCAGATAACAGCAACTGTTTCATTGTACTGACTGATGACATCGTTAACAAGTCAGGAAGAACCGGTGGGACATATCTTCATACCTCGCGCACAAGGCCGAGCCACGTGGCAAAAAACGCAGTTCCTGATCATCTGAAGGATACTTACAAGGATGAGGTCAATGACCTTACACCCGAGGTTCTCAAGAATCTGGAGTGGCTCGGCATCGATTTTCTTATCCCCATCGGGGGTGATGACACGCTGAGCTACGGAGTACATCTGTACAAGCAGGGTGTAAAGGTGGTTGCCATACCCAAGACCATGGATAACGACGTTCCCGGAACGGATTATTGCATTGGTTTCAGCACCTGTGTCACACGCACCATTCAGATGACAAACACCCTCCGTACCTCGGCAGGGTCACACGAACGCATCATGGTCCTTGAGGTTTTCGGCAGGTATGCCGGATTCACTGCGATGCTCCCGACCATGGCCGGCGCTGCAAACCGCTGCGTAATTCCTGAGTATAAGTTCGATATCGAACAGCTGACGAGGCTTCTTGTTGAGGATCGTAACTCCAACCCGAGCAAATATTCAATAGTGCTTGTATCCGAAGGCGCGCTGTACAAAGGCGGTGACATGGTCTTCCAGGACA
>DCSU01000075.1:9597-23302 GCA_002325785.1 Bacteroidales bacterium UBA1458
CCAAAATTCAACAACGGGAAAACAATCAACATCATTAACCAGAAGCTCGGCTATATGGTCAGAGGCGGTGACCCTGATGCTGTAGACTCCATCGTTCCGATGGCATTCGGCAACCTGGCCCTTGACCTGATCATGAAGGGTATTCACGGCAGGGTTGTGGTGCTCAAGAACGGTCGCTATGACAACGTTCCCATAGACGTGGTAACCTCATCCAAAAAGGTGGTGAGGGTGTCAGAGTATTACAATGTCGAAAGGCTTAGGCCTTACTATTCAAACTTTGAGATGAAACCTTTCTTCCTGATGGCATCAGAGTATTGAAAAGCCTATTTGCAGATAGTAAAACAGGTGATGCCATGTCTTCCATGGCATCACTTTTTTTATTTTTGCCACAAATCTGAGGAGGTTGAGACACGGTATTGTCATAAAGTCGACCGGGAGCCGGTACAGGGTTATTGATGATGACGGGAACATCTATGCGTGTGTCCTAAAAGGCATATTCAGGGTCAGTGGCGCCCGTACCACAAATCCTGTAGCCGTTGGTGACAATGTGACCTTTGACGAGTCCGAATCACTTATAACCGCTCTCCTGCCTAGAAGAAACTACATCATCCGCAAGGCATCTAATCTCTCGAGAGAATCGCAGATAATCGCTGCAAATATTGACCAGGCCTTCCTGATGATATCGATAAAGATGCCTTCAACCCCGGTGGAGTTTATTGACCGTTTTCTTGCTACAGCTGAAGCATACCGCGTACCGGCAACGATTATCATAAACAAGGCTGACCTTTACGGAACAGAGGAAATAGCCACAGCATTGAAGATCAGTGAGGTTTACCGGAAGATAGGTTATCCGGTATTCATTATCTCTGTCACGGAAGATGAAAACATTGACCAGATAGCAGTGGCTATGAAGGATAAGACCACCCTTGTCTCGGGCAACTCAGGCGTGGGCAAAAGTACATTGCTCAACAGGCTGAACCCCTCCCTCGCACTGCGTACCGGTTCAATATCCGAATACCATGAACAGGGCCGGCACGTCACCACCTTCCCGGAGATGCATCCCCTTCCCGGAGGGGGTTATGTAATTGATACTCCGGGAATACGGGGTTTCGGCGTTATTGACTTTGACCGTAACGAGATCTACCATTTCTTTCCTGAGATATTCCGAATGGCAGCCGGCTGCCGGTTTTACAACTGCCTGCACATGAATGAGCCCGGGTGTGCAGTGCGTGATGCCGTGGCCGGCAACGCAATTGAACCGTGGAGATATAAAAGCTACGCAAGTATGATGCTGGAGGACAATGATAAGTACAGATGAACGTTATCCTAAGGGAATGAACCATTTTGAATGAAAAAGATCACTCTTGCTGCATATAGCGCTTTCCTTCTCCTGATGCTGGTCACGGTCCTGTTTTACGTCAGCCTCTACAGGAATCAGATAGAATATTCAAACAAGATACTTGACAGGCAGGTAATGATTGTCGGTTCCGATATCGACAACACCAGCATGTATATCCTGAGTGACCTTAATGAGATCGATTTTTCCGACGATATTCCGTTGTTCTTCACTGATCCGGCTGTCAATGAGCGTGCCAGGGAGAAGATGAAGCTATATTATTCCAGGTATGAGGATCTCGTCGTGGGACTGATGCTTTACACCACGACCGGTGATGTCTATACCCTTTTCAAGGATGAGGAGCGCAATTCCTGGCTTGACGGTTCATACAGGGCCCAGACGGTACCGCGTATCTTCACTGTGGAGCAGCTGGAGAACGAACGCGGCAAATACAAGTATTACCTTCCTGTTCTCAGCAACGGACAGGTGCTTGGTAACCTGGTGATCACACTCGACTTCAGCCGGTATTTTTCAAGGATTTTTGCAAAGTATAATCTCGAGCAGTACCAGTGGCAGTGGGTGGTAAATGATACCGGCACTATCATCTACGATAATCATGGCGGTGAAGTAACTTACAGCGAGATGAAAAAGCTGACCGATGCCCTTGATCAGGGTATTTCAGGGAGGCTTGCCCACGGGATGGAGGCTAACGGTTCCGGCAACGAAATACTCTCGTCGTTTTACCCGGTGAACATTGTAGGACTTGATTTCGGGCTGGTTTTCTCCGCGCCTACCGATTTTTTCCAGAAATACATTGTAAGAAATTCACTTATACTGGGCTTTCTGACAATGCTCACGCTTCTTTTCATAATCTTCCTTTTCCGGTTTTTAGTTCGAAAACAGGCCGCGCAGCTCAGGGTGACACGCGACTCGGAGAAGACTTTGATCTCAATTATTGACCAGATGCCGGTGGGGTTCATCATTTACAACTCCGGCAGAGAGATCATCAGGGCGAACAGGCAGGCAGCCTCCCTCTTCTCTTATGAAAATGAAAAGGAGATGACCGGGAAGCTTGTGCCTGACTTGTCGCGCAATGATTATGACAGTGATCAGCCCGGCCGGTATAGCCAGGGAAGAATAATAAGACTTCCCGGAACTGATGGTGACAGGATAGTCTTCCTCAACAGCATACCGGTGAAGTACAGGGGTGACGACTGCACCCTCGAGGTGCTCATTGACGTCACCTCCCTCGAATCAGCCCGCCGGCAGGAGGCAGACGCAAATATCGCCAAGTCCGAACTGCTGGCCCGCATGAGCTTTGAGATAAGAACCCCCCTTAACGGTATCCTGGGAATGACCGAGATGCTTAACAGGTCAGATCTGCCTGAAGAATCAAAAGAGGTGGCCCGGCTGCTCAGACGGTCAGCTGACCTGCTTCTGACGATCATCAATGATATATTCGATGTCTCAAAAATGGAGACCGGAAAGATGATCCTCGACGAAATACCATTCAGGCTACGGGAGGAGGTAGCCTATTGCTTTAACCTCGTCAAACGGCAGAATCCTGAGTCGCTTATCAAGTTTGTTTCATTGGTAGATCAGGCGGTGCCTGAGAACCTGATAGGCGATCCTTACCGGCTGCGGCAGGTGATCAGCAATCTCCTGAATAACTCCCTCGCCGGTACGCAGAAGGGGGAGATCAGGATGGAATGCCGCGTCAGAAAATCGACCGGTAACCAGTTCACCCTGGAATTCACGGTGACCGATACCGGCAATAACTACACGAAGGCAGAGATCAGGAAGTTGTTCGGAGACTATATTACCAGCCTTAGCGAACGGTCGGAGTGGGCAGAGGACCTGAAGCTTGGACCTGTGCTTGCCAGGCAGCTCACTGAGCTTATGGGAGGCGAACTCACGGCAGAAAGTCCTGCAGGAAGAGACTCTGCCGGCCAGGAGAGAGGACTGAAGGTCACTTTCACCATCAACGTCCACCTCAATGAAAAGATAGTCAAGAAGCTGGATCTCAACCGCTACGGCGAGCTGTCCGAAATACGCACTCTCGCCATAACGGGTACACAGGGGCGTGATGACGATTTCCTAAGTGTTGTTCACCGTTTGGGCCTGCCGGTTTCAGTGACAAGCTTCCAGAAGCATACCATCTCACAGATCAAAACCAGCCTGCAGAGCGAACAGGAACGGTATATTCTTCTCATCATCTTTGACGAACCTGAGACTGACGGGTTTGAGGTGGCGAAGGCGATGATGGATGCCGGGCTGACAGGCGAACATATCATACTGATGTTCACCTCGAAGGATCCCAGGGGTCACTATGCAAGATGTGTCGACCTCGGTGTTGACCATCTTCTCGTCAAGCCCTTTGCAAGTGAGGATCTGCTTCACGTTCTCCGGGATCATTTCCCTGCGCTGAGTAACCAATCCGGTCGATTGTCAGCCGACAAATCCGAACTGCCTGTCATCCTCGTTGTTGATGACAACTACCTTAACAGAAAGGTAGTTGGCTCCCTTCTCAAGGTTTTGGGAGTTACGGCCGAATACGCCGCCAGCGCTGCAGAGGCTATCGACATGGTCATGGAGAAACCATATGACCTGATTCTCATGGACCTTATAATGCCTGAAACAGACGGTTTTGAAGCTGCACGCATCATCCTTGAACATGACAGCTCCACCTTGATAGTCGCACTTTCAGCTGACACCATGCCCGAGACCAGGGTAAAAGTAGAAAAGACAGGAATGAAGGAACTGCTTTCGAAACCTGTGACTGTTGAGGACCTGAGAAGGGTGATAGACAGGTATCACAAGCAGAAATAGGAGATGACGCTGAATCTCAGGAAACTTTCTGTCGTTGAATTTCTAAGCCTGAGGCATAGCATACCCCTGGTTGATGCCAGGTCCCCGGGTGAATATGCATACGGTCACATCCCGTGCGCGGTCAATATCCCGCTCTTTGATGACGCTCAGAGGGCCGAGGTGGGAACGCTTTACAAGAAGGAGGGTTCTGAAAAGGCAGTCTTACGCGGTATCAATCTCGCAGCTCCGCAGATGTCGGCTAAGCTGGCCATGGCCCTTGATCTGGCGGCGGATAAACAACTGCTGGTTCACTGCTGGAGAGGCGGAATGCGGTCAGAGGCAATGGCATGGCTGTTTTCTGCCGGCGGCATAGCAGCGACGATCCTCGAGGGCGGATACAAGGCATACAGGAATCACATCCTTGAAGATCTGGGCAGGGAACGGAGGTTCATAATCCTGGGGGGCCTGACGGGAAGCGGCAAGACGGGGATACTGAAACATATCATGTCGGCAGGTGATCCGGTCACTGACCTTGAGGGACTGGCCTCGCACAGGGGATCAGCCTTTGGCGCACTGGGACAGCCGCCCCAGCCTTCTTCGGAACACTTTGCGAATCTGCTTTACGACGACCTGAACCAGAAACTGGCTGACACCAGAATATGGCTTGAGGACGAAAGCCGTAACATAGGCACGGTGTTCATGCCAGACAATTTCTTTGAGCAGATGCGAAAAGCGCCGGTGATAGCCCTGATGATGAGTATAGAAACCCGTATGCCCCGTCTGTTGAATGAATACACATCATTTCCTGTAAGTCAGCTGGAGGCCTCGGTGATGAGGATCTCCAAACGGCTGGGCGGAGACAAAACCCGCGAGGCACTGGAGGCACTGCAGAGAGGTGATTACCCGACAGCTATAAAGATCACGCTTGAATACTACGATAAGTCTTACTATTACGGTCTCTCGAAACGGACTGCCGGACAGGTGATTTTTGTGAAGACAGAGACTGATGATGTGGCTGTTAATGCGGCGAAGGTGAAAGAGGCAGCCGGCAGTATCTTGTAAAAAACTGCGTTAACCTTTTTTCAGTGACGAAGCGTCAACCCACAGGAATACCCTGTCTGCCCGTCTCACTGTGTGCGGAATCTGCACGGAACAAAGCTCTCCCTTCTGTGCCTTTTCAACCTCATTGGCAGAGGCATCCCTCAGTGCAGTGACCGTATGATCAACTGACCCGGTGGTGGGGCCGGAGAAGATCAGGTCATCCCCAACGTTCAGGTCGCCCGTCTCCAGTTTTATCTCAGCCACCATCAGCCTGCTGAAGAAATTGGTGACCCTGCCCAGGTATATCTTTCTTTTTGTGGCCGCGGAGCCATAGGTAGTGCTCCATTCACCCAGCTTCTGTCCCAGGTAATACCCGTCCCAGAAGCCCCTGTTGAATACTGTCTCAAGGCGTCTCATCCACCCTTCGATCTTCTCCGGTCCGAAGGTGCCGTCTGCCACTGCCGCGGCCGCTTCGCTGTAGCATGCCGTGACCGTGCTCACATATTCGGCCGGCCTGGCCCTTCCCTCTATCTTCAGAACCCTTGCGCCGGCATCAATTATCTGGTCGAGGAACCTGATGGTGCAGAGGTCCTTTGGCGACATAATAAATTGATTATCAATACCAAGCTCATAGCCGGACTCATTGTCTGTGACCGTATATCCTCTCCGGCAAGTCTGGTAACAGTTGCCCCTGTTGGCGGAAGCGTTGTATTCGTGCAGGCTGAGATAACATTTTCCGGAGATGGCCATGCAGAGAGCGCCGTGAACGAACATCTCGAGCCTGATCAGTTCTCCGCCCGGTCCGCGGATCTCTTCTCCTACGATGGAATCATATATTTTTTTGACCTGCTCCAGGTTAAGCTCACGCGACAGTACTGCCACCTCGGCCCACTGTGAATAGAACTTCAGTGATCCGGCATTGGATATATTCAACTGGGTTGAGAGGTGTACAGCAAGGCCTGCCTCTCTGGCGGCCATGATGGCAGCCTGGTCAGTGGCTATCACCGCTGTCACCCCGGCGCTTACTGCGGCAGCAAGTATCTTCCGCATCTCATCGGCCTCATCATCAAACATTACGATGTTCAGGGTGAGGTAGCTTTTCAGTTCGTTTTCCCTGCAGAGGGCAACTATTGAGGGCATGTCATCAGCCGTGAAGTTATCTGAAGAGCGTGCCCGCATGTTCAGGCTCCCTACTCCGAAATAGACTGAATCAGCTCCTCCCCGGATAGCTGCGCGGAGCGACTCCCAGGAGCCTGCGGGAGCCATTATCTCTATGTCGCTTCTCTTCATTGCGGCCGTTGCCAGCAGGTCTCTTATTTCTTCAGTATGATACGCATGCAGCTTCCCAGACCCGGTTCCGAGCGCAGAACGAATATCCGTCCCTTATGATACTCTTCTATGATTCTCTTTGAAAGTGAGAGCCCCAGCCCCCATCCGCGTTCCCGTGTTGTATAGCCGGGTTTGAAGATCGTCTTGAAATCCTTTCTCGGGATACCCTTGCCCGTGTCATCCACATCAATGAATGCCTCTCTGATGGTCTCAGAGAGCCTTACTATAATCTTGCCGCTGCCCTTCATAGCGTCAGCGGAGTTTTTGACAAGGTTCTCGATGACCCAGCCGAGGAGAACAGGATTGAAGGGCACGGCGGTGCATCTGGTGGTCTCGTTCAGCACACTCAGCTCCACGGTTGAGGCTATCCTTTTCCTGAGGTAAGCGGCGGTCATCTCCGCCAGGGCAGGGAGGTTTTCAGGATGAAGTTTCGGCTTTGACCCTATAAGCGAGAATCTTTCAGTAACCCTCATAAGCCTGTCGACATCAGCCGGCAACTCCTCGGCTATATCGGTGCCGGGGTACCTGCTGCAGATGATCTCGCTCCATGCTGAGAGTGATGAGGTGGGGGTGCCCAACTGATGGGCTGTCTCACGGGAGAGCCCCACCCAAACCTGGTTTTGCTCGGCCATGCGTGAGGAGCTGAAGGCCACATAGGCCACGGCTATGAAGAGTAAGATCACCGCTAGCTGCACATAGGGATATATCCTCAGCTGCCTCAGGAGAGAGCTCTCGCGGAAGTAGAGATAATTAAAAACGCCATCAGCAAGCTCTATGGAGATTGGTTCGTTTCTCTTCCGCATCCTCTCAAGCTCCCTGCGGAGCGATGCATTGTCAGAGGCAACGCCTGACGGGATATTACGGTGTGATATTATTTTTTCATCATTGTCAATGAGGATTACGGGAACGGTGGTGTTGTCCTCGATGATGCTGAAGAGGAACTCAAAATCGTCCGAGGTAACAAGCCTCCTGGTAGCCTCGGCCCACTGTTCAGCCTTTTTTCTCTCCTCTTCCTTTAACCTGGAGACAAGGTCATGTGTATAGATGAGTGACCCGAGGCCGATGACAACCGCGAAAATAAGAAGCAAAACCTTCCATAACAGTCTCTTACGGTATATATTCATGGATCACTTTTTCTTTTTCAGGAGGATTTTGATCGGGCTCTCCGTCACCTCCTCCTGCTTCTCAGCGGCAGCGGCAGGCTGCTCTTTCCCCTCCTCCCAGGTGATGTTGAACTTTGGCTTGCTTTCAGCCGGCTTTACCTTCACGGTGTCTGCCTGGTACCATCCGTATTCTTCGTTGAGAATGCCCTTCAGCGTCTGCTTTTCCAGTGCAATGTCAGTCTTAATGTTGTCCTGTGCCTGCCCGAAGTCATAACCTACATCGGTCTTCCCGTCAACGCAGACTATCTTCAGGGGTATGGTAGCCTTGCCGCTGCCGTCAACCCGTACCTGGCCGAATGAGCTGACATTACGGTTTCTCTCTCTCGCTTTGCGGCTCATCACCTCCGAAAGAAGCAGGCGAACATGGTACGAATAATCATTGTTGAAACTGTGGGTTCCGTAAACGGTGAAGTTGACAGCGGTAGAGTTGATGAGCATCTTGGGGATCGAAACGTTCCCGTTGTTGATGAAGAGGTCATTCTCGAGCCGTGAGAAATTAATGTTCTTAAGCTCGTCCATATCAAGGTATGACGAAAGGCTTTCTGCCGGTCCGAAGTCCGTCAGCCTTCCTTCCGTGATCAGCAGGTGAGCCTCTGCAACCAGCGCCTTTTGTGCGATCCTGTAGCTGGCGTCAAGCGGTGAGAGCATCGTCAGCGTGCCTGTCAGGGCGCCCTGTAGGTTGTCGCTCACGATGAAATCCTGCCCGAAGTTTTTGAAGGAGATGAATGCCTTGTTTATGTCGATATCCGTTACACGAAGCTCTGTCCGGGTGATGTACCCGCCCTCCTTCTGTTTGCCTATCATGAATTCGCCGGCAAGGAGGCCGTCAAGACCATGTGCCCTGATATCGTGAAAGGTGATCACAAAGGGCTTATAGTCGATGGCAGTGTTCAGTTCGGAAGCCATGAAGTCATTGAATATGAGGCTGTCAGCCCTCAGGTTCACATCGGCTCTGACATCTGCAGGGAAGATGTTCATCTGCCTCCCTCCGCCGGAGGTGGTATCGCTTTTCCTGTCAGTGAACATGGCAGTTACAAACCGGTCAGCATGAATATCACCTGTGATCTCAAGGATCTCCGGTCTTCCGGCCACCCACGGAGTAAAGTTCTTCATCAGGGCGTCAATTGTAAAATGCTGCTCCCTGAAGGTGAATGAGAGACTGTCAGCAACCAGGTCATTGGCAATTGCAAGCATGCCGTTCATATCTGACACTGCCAGCCCGCGGTCAGCAATGGCAGCACCAAACTCATTGAATACGAGTGATATGTTGGGGTTCAGCATGGGCAGTCCGGCAATCATCCCGGTGTTGTCGGGAATAGTACCGGAAAGCCTTATACTTCCCTTTATAGATCCCTTCTGATCATGGATATAACCTGACTTTATGATCCTGTTCAGGTCGTTGAAGTCGAGGTCACCGTCAAGTGCAAGGTTAATGTGAGGCTTGGTGAGGTTGTTAATCATGAAAGAGCCCTTAACGGATGCCGATCCGTAGGTGGCTGTAAGGTCGTCAACCGTGCAGTGGAAGGTCTCGGCTGAATTGAGCTCCCCGTTGGTCATGCCTCCCCGGAACTCCAGGTTGTTGACCCTGAACCCGGTGGCATTATGACTCATCTTCCCTCCTGTAAGGTCGTAGTTCACATCGATGTGAGGTTTACCGGCCTCTCCGTAGGGGCCTGTAATTTTACACCTCAGATCAACAATTCCGGAGGGTGTCATGGAGCCTGTGAAGGACCTCCATTTTTCCGGCAGGAGTGAGGCTACGGATGCTATGTTTATCTTTTTACCGGCAACAGAGAGGTCAATGGTGGAGGAAGAGTAATTGACATTACCGTCAATGTCGAATTTAAGATCTGCAATCTCCAGCAATCCCTTTGCCACTGTGAGGGAGCTGGCCGATTTGCGCAGTTTGACTCCGGCACTGACAGGTATGGCTCTGAAGGCCATACTTTTAATATTGACCGAATCGATCATCGCAGTGACGGCAGTATTCAGATAGATACCCGTCCGGAAAATCTCACCGCCAAGCACAGCTTCACTGAGACTTCCGGCTATCCTCATTCCGGCGCTCCTGTCATTCCAGACGGCCCTGATGTTGACGGCGCTGATATTTTTCAGCCTGACATTCTTCCCATCCTTCGTTTGCTTTGCGAAGACCTCGTAGTTAATGCCACCCCGTTTGTCGGTGAGCAGTGTCACCTCTCCGTCCCTGGCAGTGATTGAGCGGATTGCCACGGTTCCGGTAAGCAGTGAGGGCACAGACACCGTCAGCGATAACGATGAGACATATAGAAGGGTATCATTATTCTCGCCCCCAAACTGTGTCCGGTCGTAATAAGGCGACGGCTCAACGAGCAGGTCGCTGAACTTTACGGTGATATTGGGGAATGACTCGAAGATGGTTACACGCAGATTGCTGTATGATATCCTGGTGTTGACGCTCTCATTGACCTTTGCCGTCAGTGCTGTGGTGATCTTTTCCTGCCTGAGGGTGGCATAGATGCCAAGTAATAGAACCACCAGCAGCAACAGGCCGCCCGCAATAAGCGTAATTTTTTTCACCCATCCCATTGACCTGGCGCCGGAGCTTTTTATTTCTTTTTTCTCTTAAGCAGGAAGGAGAGGTCGCTGCCCGGAGATACCTCCAGCGGTTCGTTCCCGTATCTGAAGATACGCGCGTTCCGGGGTCCTATGAGTGTGAGTCTGTCTCCCTCCAGAAGAAACATTGTGCCCTCACGCAGTCCGGCAACATAGATATCCCTGTTGACCTCAATGAATTCCTGTATCCGTTGTTCACGGGTCTCGCCGGCATGTCCTGCCGGGTTGGCGTCGAGGTAGTGGGGATTGATCTGGAACGGGATAATCCCAAAAGCCCTGAATGACGACGGTGCAGTGACAGGCATGTCATTGGTAGTCATGAGGGTTGGGCAGGTGACGTTTGATCCGGCGCTCCATCCGATATATGGGGTTCCTGAAAGAACCTTCTTCCTGACCGGTTCTATCAGCCTGTTCTCCCTCAGGCACTTGAGGAGCATCCAGGTGTTCCCGCCACCGATAACTATCGCCGGGGCATCCATTATTGCTTTCACGGGATCCTTAAAGCGGTGGATAGACACCACATCATGCCCTACTTCGGTAAAGCGGGTTCTTACTTTTTCCTCGTAATCATCATATGAAAATGTGACGGCAGCATACGGAATGAACAGTGCCTTGACCTTTTTGGTGCCCAGGAACTCCCTGATATTGTTCTTCGGGTAATCAAGATATGCCTCGCCGGCATTGGTTGAATTGCTGATTAAAAGTAATCTCATCTCTTATGAATTTTCCGGTTGTGATTTCTAACGATCTGTTGCAAGAGGTATTGCGCCAAAGATATATAAAAAAGAGAGAGGGTATTTTGTAGAAATACCCCTCCCTCTGATTATTCGTTTACGGGCCGGTTCCCGTGTGGATCACACCCGGCGAGAACTCGTGCCGTAATCTGTAAGCAACAATGTCAGTCGTTGATTGTCAGTGCAATGCCCACCTCGAAAGGATAAAGTTCCGGGCCCTTGTTATTTTCAAACATCGGCGACAGGTAGCAGGTGCCGTATACCTGTATCATCTCATAGCCTGCTCTTGCGGTGACGCCGTACCTCAGGACGTTCAGGTTGAAATCGTCGCGGTTCTTATCCTTCTGTTTTCCGTCATCATGATAAACCGTCTTTGTATGTGACCCCAGTTTCACCGCGCCGATCACTCCTGCTCCCAGGTTAATGGTGCTGCTGCAGGTCACAGGTATCTGTACTTCGAGCATCACGGGAAGAATGCCATAGACGGTAGCAAGCTTGCTCTTATCGTAGTTAATGCCTTCAGCCGGATAGGCGGGGGTGACTATGCCACCGTCATCGACAGCCAGGGAGTTGTTACCGTCAAACCGGTAGTTGTTGAAACTGATTCCCAGTCCGGTCACTATTCCGAAATGGCGTGTAAAACCCAGGCTGACGGGTGGTGCGATGATGTTAAAGTTTGACGATTTTGCGGTGTTGAGATCAAGGTATCCCTCCATTGTACCGTCGTTACGGCCCCACTGGTCAGTTGAGAAGGTGTTATACCCGAACTCGATCCCTCCCAGGTGGCCTTCGAAATACCTTCCCGGACGGCCGGGAGACTCTGTCTCTGCGTCCTCTTCAAACAGGACCTCTGTGTCGTCATCTTCCGTAAGGATTCTTATTGCCTTCTTGCCGATTCTTATTACGGTCTCGTCTTCTGTCTCCTCCACAGTAACAATATCTCCGATTTTTACGCGTGATGTGTCTTCTTCAGCATACTCTTCCCATTCTTCCTCAGCGGCGATCTCTTCTTCTGGCTCCGTAACTGCGATCTCCTCTTCTGCTTCATATATCAGTGTATCAGGGGGCGTTACCTTTTCCGTTTGCTGTTCCAGCTTCTCCAGCTCTTTCAGTTTTTCTTCCTTTTCCTGGGCCTGTGCAGGAATCAGGAAGGCAAGGATAAGTGCAAATGCAAGCAATGTTCTTTTCATGGCAAATAGTTTTTTGTTGTTTATTACCGGGACGATCAGGGGGACCTGAAAGTTACACTCATGGTGAATTTTTGTTCACCGGGGCTGTAAATGAGATGAGTGAAGAGCTGAAATTAACTGCAACGGGGACGCCTTCCCTGTTGCTTGCCCGTTCCAGCTGCATCTCCCATCCGAGTACATTGTTGATGCCGGTGACGCATGCGCTGGCGATGACATAACCGTCAATGTTCTTCTCCTCCCGGGTTACCGTTTTTGCAAGAAGGGAAATACCGCGGATTATCCAGTTGTCTGCCTTCTCCCCTAAGGGCGACGTTATGATGGCTGCCATCTGCATGGCCTGGAGATCAGTAGTTATGTTTGCCGTCATCCGAGCCGGGTTGACGGCGTTGATGGCAAGAGTGACAGGGAGGACTCTTGCCTGACCTGCCACCTCAGCGCCGGATACTGCCTTAACAGGTCCGGTCATATCAGCACCGGAGACTGCAATCCCCCGATCAGCAATGTCACCGGCAGCAATTGTCCTTGCCGGTTCATTCATGTCAGCGATCAACCGGGTGGCCGGTTTTTTCGTATCAGTGGCACGGCGCGCCCCGACCGGCTCTTCTTTGGCGCGATCCGGAATTATTACCGGTGATGCCTCGCGAATGAGTGCTTCGGACATCACTGACCCCTCCGGAAGAGTGCCAGGCATGATATCAGTTGTCCGGCTTCTGAGGGCCGGTCCTGTCAAAATTATTGCGACAACTGCTGCAGCAGACAGGAGAGTGATTACGAGAGTACGTCTGATGACTCTGGTTGAAGGTGATTCTTTCAGGAGTCGGTCCCTGTATATCCAACTGTCGTTATACGGTTTAAGCGTTAGCTTTCCGAAGCTTTCAGCACGGGCTCTCCTTGAGGGGATAGCAGCAAGAACCGCACTTAGTTCCGTGAGGGAGTCTCCTTCCAGGGACTCTTCTGCCCATGCAGCAGCCAGAAGGTCAAACTGTTCATCAGTAAGCTCTTCCGGCTTGCGGAACAATCCGCCAGAAGCCGGGTACCTGTCGTCCGGCGGGATCAGACGGGGGAAATCGCTGTCGTCTGTCATTGCCATACTGATGTTTTTACAAGGTAATTTCTGAGGGCTACACGCCCCCTGAAGATATAGGTCTTAACCTGTGCCTCTGAGAGGCCTGTGATCTCCGCTATCTCATGGTAGCTGTATCCTTCGTAATCGCGCAGGAGGATAACTGACCGCTGCGCTGACGGAAGTCTCTCAAGGGCCCTGTGGAGGACCTCATTAAGGTCAGTGCTGTTCTCCTCGGCGAAGAGGGTGCTCTCATCATAATACTCGACCCCGACAAGCCTCGAATCTTTCCGGATCACATCTATCATCCTGTTGTAGGCAGAGGTAAAGAGCCATGATTTCACGGCTGCATATTCTACCTCCGTGACACACCGCCAGAGCTTTTCGTAGGTGTCCTGCACGATGTCGCCCGCCCTGTGGCTGTCCTTCAGGCTGCGGTAGATGAA
>DCSU01000075.1:23337-30739 GCA_002325785.1 Bacteroidales bacterium UBA1458
AACCTAAAGACGGCTGTAATATGCCAAATGTTACAGGTTCCCGGAAAAAATTGAGTGCAGGGCCATGACTGCCGCTTAAAAAATAAGAGGCTGCCCCTTTAGAGACAGCCTCTTCATCAGCACCGTTAAACGGATATTATTTTGCCTGATAAACCCTTACCCAATCGACCTCCATGGATGAGATGCCTCCTATGGGTTTGTCGACACCGCCAGCGAGGTTAATGTACATCGGCTCCTGCGGTACGCCTGATGTCTGGCGCATCACCTCCATACCGTTGATCTTCCAGACAAGGCTGTCGGAGGTCCACTCAAGGGTGTAGATGTAAAAGTCCGAAAGATATTTTGATCCCAGGCTCTTTTTATAGTGATTGCCCGGAGCGGTGAAGAGGTCAAACCAGACCTTTCCATGACCTGACCTGCAAACATCAACATGCGGGGTGATGCGGTCGCCGATCAGCCAGAAGGCATTGCGCACATTCGGATCGGTAAGTTTAATCTTTGCTGTGAAGATGCCATACTTCTGCCTGAAGGAGACTCCGGTATTTAGAATGCCCGACGTGAATGCGAAATCGCGTGTGTAAAATCCCCTGGCAGGGTCCCACACCTTGCCGTTAATCTTTTGAGGTTTGGTGATGATCCGGAGCACGCTGTGACGCAATTCAAGATTATCTGAAGGAGTATAACAGTGCAGGTCAGAAGCCTGGCTGTAACTGTCGTGTAGCAGCTTATCACCCCAGTAATACTTATTGAGCCACTTTTTATTATCCGGCACTGCGCCGTCAAACTCGTCGCTGAAGGTCAGTTTTCGGTTTTTAATTATATCGAACTTGTTTGAATCCTTAACGCTGAAAAACCATTTTATATCGGCAGAGTTTTTCAGGTTCTCATAATCCTTAAATTCCCTGAACATCTCTGTCTTCTCAAAGCGACGCTTGTCGAGAAGATATTCTTTCTTTTCTGTGAACTCTTTGGTTTTCAGGTAAGCTTCCAGCTCTGCCAGCCTTTTTAGACGGGCGGAGTCCTTTACTCCGACATAATTGTGGTATTCTTTTGAAGCCCTGAACTTGTAGTATGATACAATGTCCGGAGCGTTTCTCTTTCCCTTGAAATCAAGCAGCTTCTGATACTCCGGGCTATCCTTGAAGGTCACCGGCTTCATATTCTTCTTCAGGAGGAAGGCCGATGATGTAACGATTGTCTGCAATTCCCTGAACCTCTCCGTTTTGCCGGGGTTTAAGTTCTTCTTTACCTCCCTGTCCCCCTTTAGTTTCTTGTATTCAAGCCATTTGCCATACTCCTCGGTATCCTTGAATGTCACCGGCTTCATCCTCTCTTTCTGTTTGAATGCAGGCGACTGGATGAAGAGCTCAAGATCTTCGATCTCCTTAATCCTGGCCGAACCATCGAGGGAGGTGAAATTTTTCAATGGGGCGCTTCCCTCGGTCCTGAAATATGAGACAATGTCTTTCGCTTTTTTAAGGCTTAGATATTCGGCCTCCCTGGCATGTTCCTCAGAGCCTTTGTAGGTGAGCGATTCAATCTCTTTTCTTTTCTGTCTGAAGCCGGCTGAATTGACGCTTTCATGAAGAACATTGTATTTTGCCAGCGCTTCGGAACCGGCAAAGGAGATCATTCTTTCATACTCGGCGAGCAGAGCCTTCTCATCCTGTTCCAGTTTAGAGGTGGCGGGGATCATCCCCAGCATCAGCTTTAAGGTTGACATTGCAGATTAAGTTTTGGTATAGTCCGGTTAAAGTTAAAAATCTTTCAAACACAACAGTCGCGATCAGCCAATTATTTGTTACTTAGGAGATAACAAACGAAAAGGACTGATTTTGACAATCATTTAATTTTCAACAGAATAAAAACGGATGAAAAAGCTCATTATTGTTACCGGCATGATTATACTGGCATCATGTGGCACTCTGAAGCAGAAATCAGCTTTGCCTGCAGAAGGACAAGAGCTCCCTGCCCTGGCACCTTCTGTCATACAGGACGATCCTGTCCGGGCCTCCGGGGAGGACCAGGACCATCTGATACTGGCAACGCTGTGGTACCAGAAATCGGCCGAGATGAGGGCCTTGTACTATCAGTGTTTCCGCAATGCCGCGATTGCCCTTGCAGAAAATCTGGCATGGGCAGGGCGGACGAAGCCTGCAGCAGTGACTATAGACATCGATGAGACGCTGCTCGATAACAGTCAGTACCAAGGCTGGCAGGTGATTGAGAACAGGGCATTTAACAATGAGGACTGGGTCCGGTGGGTGGAGCTTGCCCGGGCAGAACCTTTGCCAGGCGCCGTGGAGTTCACCCGGTATGCAGACTCACTGGGGGTGGAGGTGTTCTACGTCTCAAATAGGACCGTGCAGGAGATGGGGCCGACAATCCAAAACATGTCAGCTCTGGGGTTTGCCAATGCTGACAGCGCCCATATGCTTTTGAAAGAGACTACCTCATCAAAGGTTGAGAGGAGGGCTATGATTGAGAAGGATTACGAGATCATTTTGCTTGTGGGTGATAACCTTGCAGATCACAGCGGTGTGTATGAAAAGCGAGGTACTGATTATGATTTTGCCGCAGTGGATGCGGACCGGCGGCTTTTTGGCACGAGGTATATCGTGCTTCCCAACCCGATGTACGGCAACTGGCTCTCGGAGCTGCTGAAAAAGACAGAGGGGCGAACGGAGAAAGAGAAGCTGATTAAGCTGCTTGAGACGTTCTAAAGTCTAAAGTCCCGATACACTTCGTTATCGGGATTAAGTCTCCGCTGATGCCGGAGCCTCAATCTGAAGGTCGAAAGTCCGTAAAGTCCAAAGGTAATCCGGGCTAACTAATTAATTCTTAATTCCACTACTGCCTACTGCCTACTGNNTGCCTACTGCCTATTGCCTGATTTAGAATGACATACAATTAATGACTATAAAAGTAGACGAAAAGTGATAATAAATTTGCACGTCTATAAATATAGTCGTATATTTGCATTGAAGAATTAATTGAGAAGCAGAGTCCGGCAGCGGGCATTGTCATAGTCTTATTAAAATATTTAAACATGCAACTTACGAAGGCTGAAGAGCAGATAATGCAGATTTTATGGGATCTGGAAGAGGGAGTGGTGAAGGATATCAGGGAAAAGTTCGAGGATCCTAAACCAGCCCGCAATACAATCTCTACCGTACTGAAGGTGCTGGAGAAGAAGGGATATGTTGATCACAAGGCATACGCCAACGTTTTCCTCTACTATCCGCTGGTATCGAAAAAGGAGTATTCAAAGCACCAGCTTTTTGGCCTGCTTGAGGGGTATTTCAATAACTCCTTTCCTGCAATGACATCGTTCTTTGCCATGGAGAAGAACCTTTCCATCAAGGATCTGGACACGATACTTGAGGAAGCCAGGAAGGACCTTAAGGCTAACCAACAGGAATGACATATGGAATCAATTGCTATTTACCTCCTGAAATCGGCCGCATGGCTTGCGGGCTTCACACTTGTATACCTTCTTTTTCTCAGGAAGGAGAGGTTCTTCAGGCTTAAGAGAGCATACCTGGTTGCCGGGGTTGTCTTGTCTTTGCTTCTTCCGCTATTAGCGGTTCATTACCGGGTTGAACTGCAAGCACCAATTATGCAGGAAACCAAGGCCGGGACTGTGGCTCAGACAATGGCCCCTGCAGCTGCCACAGTTCAGCCTGAGCAGAAATCCCCCCTCAGCCTGTTCCTGCTTGTATATGCCGGTGGAATGGTTCTCTTCCTGCTCCGGACTCTGATCCACATATTTTCGCTTTACCGGGCATTGAGCACGGGATCTGTTAGCAGGGCAGGAGATGCCGTGATGGTCAAAACTGAAAAATATACCTCAGCTTTCTCGTTCTTCAATTATGTTTTCATCAATCCTTCAGTGAGTGAGCAGGAGGCCAGGGAGATCCTGAATCATGAGATGGTGCACCTTAAACAGAAACACTGGTTCGATCTCCTGCTTGTTGAAATGGTGTGCCTGATACAATGGATGAATCCGTTTGTATGGATCTACTCCGCGCTTGTCAGGCAAAATCACGAAAATCTTGCCGACGAGGAGGCTCTGCAGAGCACATCTGACCCGGCAGGTTACAGGGCGGCTCTTCTTAACCAGGTCTTCAATGCCAGGCTGATAAGCCTCTCGAATTCTTTCAACTTTTCGTTTTACACAAACAGATTTGAAATGATGAAAAAGAAAACTTATTCTCCTTACAGGAGGCTTAAACTGCTCCTTGTACTGCCTCTTATTGCAGGAATGTTGTTTGCATTTGCATCTCCCAGGTACGTCTATGCGGAAACCGCAGGTACAACGGAGTTAACTATCACCCAGTCGGCACCATTGATCCAGAATACTGTAAGGGGAGTCGTTTACCGTGAAGACGGAACCCCGTTTCCTGGAGTAAATGTCAATGTATCCGGCACCTCCCTCTCAATGAACACCGATGCTTCGGGCCGCTTTGAGTTTAAAGGCATTCCCGAAAATGTGATGTTGGTTTTTACTTATAAAGGCTACAAGTACCTTCCACTTAATCCTGTCACTGATAAGGATATGACCGTCAGGATGGAACCTGACCCCAATTACGTCGACCCTGCCACAGTGAAGCCGGATTCTTCGGGAAAACTGAAACCGAAGCAGCTGGTGGTTGTCGACGGTGTCCTTACTGATCAGACCGTTTCTGAGGTTATGGAAAAGATGGGAAACAACTTCGGTCTGGCAAAATCCCTGACCCCGAAGGAAGCCACTGAAAAGTATGGTGAGGAGATAGCCGGAGGCTCAGTGGAAATATATTCCAGGGAGAAAGCCAGAGAACTGGGTATGACTGTTCCTCTTCGCAGGAAGTCTCAAGACGATTTTCCGACCTTCGGGGGTAATTTTCATCTTGCGTTTACCGAATGGGTGATAAGCCGCACTAAATATCCTCCGGAGGCTTCTGCTGCCGGAATAGAGGGTTGGGCTCATGTCAGCTTTACGGTAGAGCCGGACGGTACCGTCAGTAATGTAAAACCCAAAGGAACAACCAACCCTCTTCTTGGCAATGCCCTGGCAGAAGTGGTCAAAACCTCTCCCCTTTGGGAGCCTCCGAAGAATCCCGATATGAATGAGCCCTTTACCTCCGAAATCACGGCCAAGTTTTCCCTTCCTGATAAGGTGGGTGGCGGGGAAATATTTGTCGTAGTTGAAAATATGCCGGTATATCCGGGTGGTGATGCAGCCTTGTTCAAATTTATCTATGAAAATATCAAGTATCCTCCTGAAGCCAAAGAACAAGGTATACAGGGGAAGGTCATCCTGAGGTTTGTGGTCACTTCTGATGGCGCAGTAGAAGATGTTACTGTTGTCAGAGGAGTCGACCCGCTTCTTGATGCCGAAGCAGTAAGGGTAATGAGCATTCTGTCCGACTGGACGCCCGGAACACAGGGCGGGAAGCCTGTCAACGTATGGTATTCTGTCCCAATCTCATTCTCACTATCCTCTGGCGAAGAAACACAGAAATAATACCGTGAGAGAAGTCTGACAGAAATGCAAACCGGTATCCCTGCAATTCAATAATCCGGGAGGGTGATCTCTCCCGGATTTTAACAATCAGGCCATAACGTTTAACGGTAAAATACAGGTAAAAGACTAAGTTATTATGCTTCTCAAACTGCCTGCAAGTAAAGTGGTAAAGAAATAAGATATTGTCAAAGAAGAATTTTAATACAAAACACTATTGGAAATAATATCAAGTATATATAAAACACAATTGGGGAATATGGTATAGTATTTTTCTTCTGGGCTCCCTAACGTGAATGATAACGAACCTGAAAATAAATTTGCTTTTTTGAAAATCGCGTTTTAACTTTGACCGACCGTTCAATCAAAGAGCGGTTTTTAAAGGATGTTTTATTGAATGAACGTTTAATCAAAAAATCATGTCGCCAAGATCATCTGCACAATTCGAAGAGATGAGGGAGGAGAAAAAGACCCTCATAATGGATGCAGCCCTGGAACAATTTTCAAACGTCGGGTTCCACGCCACAACAATAACCCGGATAGCCAGGCATGCAGGCATCTCAAAGGGCCTTATGTACAATTACTTCAAAAGCAAGGAGGACCTGCTGGCGGCTATTTTGAACAGATCGTTTACAGAGATATACGGCACATTCAATCCTGATCATGACAGCAAGCTGACCCCCGCGGAGTTCGAACTGTTTATACGGCAGGTCTTCAGCCTATTCCGCGAGAAACGGCAATTCTGGAAGCTGCTGCTCAGAATAATGATGCAGCAGGGTGTGTACGAAAACCTCCTCAGTGAAGAGAAGATGCCGATTTCCGTTTCCGGCACTCCACTCCGGGAGTTCTCAGAGAACATGATTATGCTCCTTGCGGAGTATTTTGCTAGTAAACAGGAATCTGCTGGCACTGATTATAACCCAACCACCGAAATGCTTATGTTTACCAATACCATTAAGGGTTTTGCCATGACTTACCTGTTTGCCGATGAGCATTACCAGGGTGACTACTTTGAAAAGATGATAGAGGCTTTAATTAAAAGATACAAATGACACATCCATTTTTCATAGACACAAAAGTAGTAAAGTCAAAAATTTCCTCCCGTTTTGCGGGTCAAGCTATTATCCCTTATTAAAAAATTTATGATGATGAAAAAAATTGTCAGTCTGTTAACCATGCCTCTGACGGCACTTCTTCTTCTGCCGGCCTGGCATCCTGTCTCAGCCCAGCAGCTGACAGCCAAAGAGATAATCACGAAGGCAGACGAGAAATTCAACGGCGAGATGTCAGGTTACAGCGTGATGAGCATGACAATTGTCCGTCCCACCTGGCAACGAACAGTGGAGTTCAGATCATGGTCGCTCGAAGATGACTATTCACTCACCCTCATAACCGCCCCGGCACGCGAGAAAGGCCAGACCTTCCTCAAGCGTGGAACCGAGATGTGGAGCTGGAACCCGGCNNATGATGTCGCAGGGATGGATGGGCTCCGACTACACCAATGATGATATCCTCCGGGAATCATCGGTAGTTGATGACTACACCCACTCCATTGAAGGGGATGCAGAGGTCGACGGTCGCCCATGCCATAAGATCAAACTTATCGCCAAGGAGGATGCTGATGTCCTCTGGGGCCACCAGGTCTGGTGGGTCGACAAGAAGGAATTCATCGTTCTGAAGGCCGAACTTTATGATGAGGACGGATACCTTGTCCGTACGGAGAGAGGCACCGACCTGAAGACAATGGACGGAAGATTTATCCCTTCTACCATTGAGTTGGTACCTGCAGAAGAGGAGGGCCATAAAACCGTTCTGAAGATCCTGGAGATGAAATTCAACATTAAACTCGAAGAGAATTTTTTTTCACAGCAAAATATGAAAAGCATAAGGTAACATCCG
>DCSU01000128.1:0-1942 GCA_002325785.1 Bacteroidales bacterium UBA1458
GCCAGAATCATTCCGAGCAGATGAGGAATCTTCAGCCTGTCTGAGACGATCGGTACGAACAAGATGATAAGCAGGATGATAAGGAACTTTAATACAGGATCAGTCAGGGGAAGGCTCAGGTCGATGGCAAGTTGTAACATTCTTCCGGTCAGGTTTTCCGCAAATGTAGTCAGAAGTTGGCACTGAAAAGGCTAATGGCCGGAGAAGAATTCAGAAGTGCTCGAAAACCCCCAGGCCGAACAGGGCGAAGTCGTATTTAACAGGGTCGGCAGGGTCAAGGGCACGGAGACTGGCATCAAGTTCGGCAACAGCCCTGGAATCGCTCTGCTTACGGGTCAGCAGACCCAGTTTGCGTGCCACATTACCGGAATGCACGTCAAGCGGACACGATAATACTGACGGCGGTATCGATTGCCATAAACCGAAATCAACGCCACAGTCATCCCTCCTCACCATCCACCGCAGAAACATGTTTATCTTCTTTGCCGCTGACCCCTTGAACGGATCAGAAACATGCCTCTCGGTTCTGCGGTTGTGAGGGAGTTCAAAGAAGACTCTCCTGAACTCATGAATGGCAGGCTGCAGTGAATCACTGGTCTGATGGCGGGCAAAGATCTCCTCCATCCCACCCTTCTCGGTGTAGATATATTTCAGAGCTTCAATGAAATATATGAAATCCTCGGCAAAGAAGGTGCGGTGAATGCAGCCGTCTATTCCTCTGAGGTCACTGTCACGGTGATTAATAATAAAATCATACGGTGTGTTACCCATCAATGCCATCATACGGTCAGCGCTCCTGAGTATCGCTACGCGGTTGCCCCAGGCGATAGTGGCAGCCATGAAGCCGGCAATCTCAATATCTTCCCTGATGGTAAACCGGTGCGGAATGCTTATGGGATCGAGCCCGATGAAGGCGGGCCTGTTATAGCACTCCACCCGCTGATCAAGGAACTCTTTGAGCTCCCTCTTCTTCAGCTTCATGGAACCGCTGCGGGAATTCATAAGGTGATCACTCCGTCCTTTATCCTGATGGCCGGAAATCATTGTGTAATCAGTCCGTCCTTTATCCTGATGGTTCTGTCGGACATAGAGGCAAGTTGCGGATCGTGCGTCACGATGATGAAAGTCTGGCCAAAGGTGTCGCGGAGCCTGAAGAAAAGGTTATGCAGCTCCTTCTTGTTTTCCGTATCGAGGTTTCCTGACGGCTCGTCGGCCAAAATCAGGGAGGGGTTGTTCACTATGGCCCGTGCAACAGCCACGCGCTGCTGTTCGCCGCCGCTGAGCTGTGACGGCTTATGATCAAGCCTGTCGCTCAGGCCGAGGAACGTCAGCAGCTCAGTGGCTTTCGCCCCGGCCTCAGCACGCGATTTTCCTGCTATCAGCGCAGGTATACAGACATTTTCAAGAGCAGTGAACTCAGGCAGGAGCTGGTGAAACTGGAATACAAAGCCGATGTTACGGTTCCTGAAAGAGGCCAGCGCGCTCTGTGAGAGCGAGGCTGTATTCTGGCCGTTATACAACACCGTTCCGGCGTCAGGCCTGTCAAGCGTGCCGATGATCTGAAGAAGGGTGGTCTTGCCTGCCCCGCTGGCACCGACAATAGTGACAACCTCCTTCTCCCTGACCTCAAGGTCTATGCCCTTGAGCACCTTCAGATCGCCATATGACTTGAGAATGCCGGATGCCCTGATCATTTGATATCACTGTTTATGTCCCGCGCCGTGTCATTGATCTCATCGGAGAGAGGTGATGCCGCAGCATCCATGTCCTTGCGCACACTGTCGGTCACGTCGGTTATGTCTTTCCTGACCGTATTTGTCACATCATTGATGTCTTTCCGGATATCCTGTGTGCTCTCATCAAACTCCCTCTTGATCTCATCAGTGGCCTTTCTAACCTCCCGCATACCCTTGCCCATAGTACGAGCTATTTCCGGGAGCTT
>DCSU01000128.1:2033-34765 GCA_002325785.1 Bacteroidales bacterium UBA1458
CTGAGGCTGCCTTATCGGGGCAGCCTCAGGTCAGATGCCGTTATCCGGCAATCTTTTTCTTTTCTGACTCGGCAGGAGCAGCATCGCTGTCAGCCCCTTTGCTCTTTGTGGTCTCATAGAGCACCGGGGTGGAGACGAACAGTGATGAGTAGGTACCGAAGACAATACCGACCAGAAGAGCGAATATAAATCCTCTGATCACCTCTCCTCCGAAAATGAATATCACTATCAGCACGAATATCGTTGCCATACCTGTATTCAGGGTTCGGGCCAGGGTGCTGTTGAGAGCCATATTAAAGACCTCTTTGGTCGATCTCTTCCTGTAGAGAGGCAGGTACTCCCTGATCCTGTCATAGATAACCACGGTGTCGTTGATTGAATAACCCACTACAGTAAGTATCGCCGCAATGAACGCCTGGTCAATATCCATTGAGAAGGGCAAGATACCCTGCAATATAGAATAAAGTCCGAGAACTATTATCACGTCGTGAGCCAGCGTTACCAGCGCGCCAAGACCATACTGCCATTTACGGAACCTGATGAAGATGTAGAGGAACATACCTATCAGGGCAAGCACTACTGCCCAGATGGCTTTGGAGGCCTGGTCTTTTGCAATGGTCGGTCCAACTGTCTCAGAACTGACAATGTTCTCATTGATGAATGTTGTCTGGTCTACCCCAGGAACAAGACCCTTCAGTCCGTTGTAGATCAGTGCGTTCACCTCTGCCGTTGCCGTCGGGTCCTCAACCTTGTACTTTGTACTGATCTTCACCTGGTTCTCAGAACCGAATGTCACAACCACAGGATCACTACCGAGCTCATCAGAGAGCAGGTTGGCAATCTCACCCGTGTTGACCGGCTGCTCAAACCTAACAACATAGGTGCGGCCACCGGTAAAGTCGATACCCTTGCTGAGACCTTTGGTTGACAGAGTGATGATGCTGAGTAACGTGAGTCCAATGGAAAAGATGTATGCATACTTCCTTATTCCCATGAAGTCAATGTGCATATTGGTCATGAAGTTCTGGGTATAGGAAGCAGAGAACTTAAGGTTAAAGTTCTTCTTCAGCAGCCGCTCGTATATCAGACGCGAGATAAGCACTGCCGAGAAGAGCGAGGTGATGATACCAATAACCAGTGTTGATGCGAAGCCCTTGATGGGTCCCGTACCGAAATAATAAAGTATCACACCGGTAATCAGGGTAGTAAGGTTACTGTCTATGATGGCAGAGGAAGCCCCTTTATATCCGTCGGAGATGGCCTGCTTGACCCCCTTGCCACTCCTGAGCTCCTCCTTGATCCTCTCGAAGATGAGCACGTTCGCGTCTACAGACATACCTATCGTAAGAACAATACCTGCAATACCGGGTAGTGTCAAAACCGCATTCAGCGAGACAAGCACCCCCATCATGAAGAAGAGGTTGGCGACCAGGGCAAGGTCTGACACAAGTCCGGCTGAGCGGCCGTAGTAGAACATCATATAAAACAGAACTATGATAAAGGCGATAACGAATGATTTCATTCCGCTGTCAATAGCCTCTTTACCAAGCGACGGGCCTACAACCGTGTCCTGTATGATGCGTGCCGGAGCAGGCATCTTCCCTGACTTGAGGATGTTGGCAAGGTCTTCAGCCTCCTCGAGGGTGAAGTCGCCGGTTATCTCTGTGTTTCCGCCTGCTATCTCATTCTGGACACGCGGGTATGATCTCACGTAGTCATCAAGGACAACGGCAACGCAACGACCAATGTTGTCACGCGTCATACGTTGCCAAATCTTGGCACCTTCACCGTTCATTGAGAAGTCGACCTTTATATCCGACCCGGTGACACCTGTTGAGGGGCGGGCTCCGGTGACGACATCGCCGGTGAGAGGCGCACGTCCGTCACGTGTGGTGATCTTTATGGCATGCAGTTCATAGAGTGTGCCTGTCTCATCATATTTGTACGGGTTCTGGCTCCAGTAGAACTTCAGCTCCCTGGGGAAGAGTGCCTTCACCTGGTTCATAGCCAGGTAATCATTAACCCTGGAGGTGTCTTTTCCGGATGCGAAGCCAATGAGACTACCCGGCACCGGCTGTCCGTCCTGGCCTACATTCGGCCTCAGGACCCCGAACAGCGGGTTCTGGCGTGTAAACTCCTCAAGCGTCGATGCCTCAGAGGCAGCGGCTGTGTCACTGCTGACAATGTCAAGGAGAGACCTGTCGCCAGTGGAAGTGGTATCCTGTGCAGCTACTGTATCAGTGACAACTGCAACGGTCTCTGACACCTGAATCGACTTCAGAAAGTCGTTGGCTTGCATCAGGTATCCTATCACCTCGGGGTTCTCATAAGTCTCCCAGAACTCCAGGTTGGCCGTTCCCTGCAGGAGGTCACGTACCCTCTGCGGGTCCTTCACGCCCGGTAATTCAACAAGGATACGTCCGCGTGGCTGCAACTGCGAAATGTTCGGCTGAACCACCCCAAAACGGTCAATCCTGTTCCTCAGAACATTAAAGGCGTTGTCAATGGCTGAATTGGTCTCATCTTCAAGCACCTTCTGAACATCAGCATTGGTGGAGTTGAAGTTGATCTGGTCTTTCAGCTCAACAGTTCCAAAGACAGCGGCAAGCCTTGCATTCGGGTCTGTCTCTTCGAATGACCTGACGAACAAAGCAATAAAGTCTTCGTTGCTTCCTGCAAGCTGTTTCTGCTTTGCAAGCGCCAGAGCATCATTGAATGTCTTATCCGTGCTGTAGTTGGAAAGAGCCCTGACAATATCGTCAACCGAGATCTCAAGTACTACGTTCATCCCGCCCTTCAGGTCAAGACCCAGGTTGAGCTCCTTTGACTGTACCTCCTTGTAGGTGTTACCAAGGAATCCCCACTTATCCTGAGGCAACGAGGCGACTGAATCAATATAGTTCACCTCCCTGTTCAGGTCACCTGCCGCGTATTCCCTTGCCTCTTTCTTGACCTTGTATGATGCCACGGTGAAAGAGAGCTGGTAAACGCAGACAAGGGTCAGGGCAATAGCCAGAGCTGAAATTAATCCTTTGTTCTGCATCTGTATCCTCTTTTAAAATTAATGGTTGTGTATGATTAGGTTAAATAATACGAGGCGCAAATATATAACTTTATTTTCTTAAAGCATATTATAAAAAAGCAAAACTGCCGGCACAAACCGGCAGTTTCAGACTGTGTTGCCGCAGATTATTCAACCAGCTTCTCGTAATCGGTTTCCAGCGGTTTACGGTTGACAAAATCATATAGCGTCAGCGCCCTCATGTTGTAGTAATAGGTCCAGTAGTTGTTCAGGGCCTGTATATAGCTTCGCTTATTCTGGTCTTTCTTCGTATCAGCATTGTTCAGTTCCAGCACATCAATCTTGCCTATCAGGAACCTCTGTTTAGTCACCTCGAACATCTTGGCCGCCACGGTATCAGACTTGGCTGCTATCATGACCTGGTCATCCTGAAGGTTGAACTGCTGCACGTCAAGCAGGAGGTTCTGCTCAAAGTCGACCCGCGACTGTTCCACCTGGACGCGTGTCAGCTCCTCGCTCGACTGTGCCATTTTATATCGGCCGCGTCCCTGGCCCCAGTCGAGTATCGGCAATGAAAAGCCCACCCTGATGGTCTGCTGCTGGTTTGGCTGGTCATAGGCCATGCTCAGCATTGGGTCCTGGTCACGCAGGCCGTATGATGCTGTGAGGTTGGCATTAAGGCCTTTCTCTGCCCTGGCCTGTGCCACTGAGCTCTGGGCTTCCACCAGCTGTCTCTCAAGGGCGATAAGGTCAGGGTTGTTTGCCTCCGCAAGCTTAAGCACCTCGCCTACCTCAACCTCTACCGCGGGGATCTCACTCGGAATGAGGAGCTCAAGCCTTACAGACTGGTTGAATCCAAGAAAGGAACGGAGCTTCAGCTCCCTGTCTCGCAGGTTCATCTCTGACTCATTGATAGCCGTACCGGCATTGAGGTATGATAGTTCCATCTGCAGCAACTCATCCTCTGCAATAGTACCGAGATTATAACGTCCGAGGGCTATCCGGTACAGGGTATCCGCATTTTGCATATTAGTCTCAGCAATCTCCCTGTTTATCTGCGCAAGCGCCAGGTTGAAAAAGTTCTGGACAGCCATCATATGCACGCTCTCCACTTCCTGGAGATAGGCCTTTCGGGCCTCCTCATACTTGAGAGGTTCTATCTTCTTCTGCCATCTCAGTTCGTTGTACCTGAAGAGAGGCTGGGTGAGCCTTATGTTGAGGGGAGAGGTGATATACCTTTCACCGTCAGTCTCATAGTTCTTTTCGTATGTCAGGTCGGAGAAGAGTGATATTGACCCGCCGGTAAGGCCTATGTTCTGAGCAAGCGACAGGTTGCCTGATGTCTGCAGAACGTTGGTGGAGGCGTATTCCCACTGCTGCGCCACGGAGTTCCAGACCCTGCTGTATGCAGTGCTGTAGTCGGGCAGGTTACCAGTCAGTGTCAGAGCAGGACGGTATTCGGCCACAAAGGTTCGGTACTGCCAGTAGCTTGCACGAAAGCGGTGCTTGGCAATGAGGGCATTGGGCGACTGTTCGGCGGCAAGGCTGACCACCTCATCAAGGGTTAGACGTTTTATCTCCTGCGACTTGAGGGGCACCGTAAAGAGCGAAGCCAGCAATATAATTACAGCCAGTATCTTTATTTTTTTCATATCTAAGTATTATTCATAGCGAAGTGATTCGATCGGGTCTCTCTCCGAGGCTCTCTTGGCAGGTGAGTATCCGAATATGACCCCTACCGCAGCCGATACGCCGAAGGCAATAACTACGGAGAAAAACGATATAATGGTAGTTATGCCGGCTATCTGATGAATGGCGACAGAGAGTATTATTCCAAGGAAAACACCGATGAAACCGCCTGTGACACTTATAAGAACAGCCTCTGAAAGAAACTGCACGACGATATCCATTTTCTTAGCTCCAATCGCCATCCTGGTTCCGATCTCCTTGATCCTCTCCATCACCGAGGCGAACATGATATTCATGATTCCGATGCCCCCCACTATCAGGGAGATGCTGGCGATGGCTCCAAGCACGATATTGAAAATATCCTTGGTCCTCTGCTGCTGCTTCAGCAACAACTCCGGCACTGTGATCTCAAAGTCCTTGACCTCCGAATGCCTTCTCAGCATCATCCTGCTGAGCACCTCGGTGGTAGGGGTAAGCTGCTCGGTCTCCTGTACCTGCACCACTATTTTATCAAGCTGATTGTAATTGGTCTCACTGGCAGATGCGTTGGAGCTGTTAACCACAACCCTCGACATATGCATGCCTCCCCCGAAGACTGTCATAGATGTGGCTTCGGAGGCAAGTTTGGTATTGACAAGGGCCCTGTTCTGATACCTCATCAACAGGGTCTTGATAGGTATATACACATTGTCATTGTAAACGTTGACTCCCTGATCTTCGAATCCCGTCAGCGAGACATTGGTTTTTTCAAGCACACCGATGACCTTCAGCCAGACGTTGTCAAACTTTAGATATTGCCCGATAGGATCAACCTGGCTGAAAAATTTGGCCCTGATATTTGCACCTATGAGGCAAACCTGAATGCCGTGCTCCTCCTGGTAATCGTTGAAGAATACCCCCTGAGAAAGAGGCAGGTTATAGAGCTCGAAGTAGTCATTTGAAACGCCAACGAGCTTGGCGGTATATCTCATGCCACTGAGCACTATGGTTGAATTGAACGAGATCTCGGGACTGATCCTTTTAACTGCCGGTATGGTGCTGCGTATTGCTTCCACGTCAAGAAGGGTGAGGCCCCTTGAGAATTTGTTGAGCTGCATCTCCCCTTCCTGGCTGTCTGAGCTTTTGTCCTGGACAATGGGACTGATGAGGATGTTATTAACACCTACCATCTTTATCTGGTCAAGTATCTCCTGCTGAGCCCCCTTGCCTATTGCCAGCATGCTGATGACAGCAGCCACCCCGAAGATGATTCCGAGGGCTGTGAGAATAGACTTCAGCTTGTTTGACAGGATCGACTCAACAGCGATGCGTATGTCGTGGCCGTATCTTTTGAACATATAATTCCTTCGTTAATTGCCTCTGTGAATCACGGATAATTTTACTGGTTGCGGATAACCACCCGCTGCTGTGTTGCGGTAGTATCCGTCCTGGTGCCGGCTGGTCTTCCCTGTCCGGTGCCCTGTCCGCCGGCGCCCCTCATCTGGCGCATTGCCTCACGCTGCTCCGGAGTCAGGTTTTGCATGTACTCGCGCATCTGCTCCGGGGTCATGTTTGCCGGAATCATTCCCTCACGCGGATTAGCGTTCTGCTGACGTTTCTGCTCCTCAAGCTGCTGCTTCTTGCGCTCCTTAATGGCGGCAATGAGATCCTCGCCCTGCAGTTTGAAATTGTCACCTTCAGACGGAATGGAGAGATAGAGCTTATCTCCTTCTTTGAGACCCTGTTCAACAATTACATCATTCTCATTTGATTCACCAAGCATTACTACCTGACGGGATCCATCCTTCTTGTAGACAAAAGGTATGCTGTCAACAGTGGCAAACACAGTCTCAAGAGGAATATATATCACATCACTGAATGTCTTTGTGATGATCTGGTTGCCAGTGGTCATGGAGGGCCTGAGGATGGGATCTGAACCGTCAACCTTGGTAATGACCTCAAACACCTTGGCATCAGTATTGGGAAGCTGCTCCCCGATATTGGCCACAGACATAACAGCGCCTGTATATGTTTTATCAGGGAAAGCGTCAACAGAGAGCCTCACCTCCTGCCCTGCCTTCACCTTGCTTACATCAATCTCATTCACATAAGTCTTTGAGATCATTGATGACAGGTCAGGGAGTGTGGCGACTACAGGATCCCACGGACTGATCTCGGACCCTACCTTGCGTTTTGCGCCGTTCCATTCCCTCTTGTATATAACCATCCCGTCTGACGGGGCCTTGATCACGAAGTTCTGGATAATATCCTGCATTTCGGAAACCTTTCTCCTCTGCTTTGCCAGCTGAATCTCAGTGTCCTTGATATCAGCCCTGGCCTGCCGGACCTTCAGGTCATAGTTGCTCAGAGCCTGTTCATAGGCTCGCTCGGCCTTGTCAAGAGAGATTTTTGCCTGCCTTATGGTTGTGGGAGGTTCATATTTTGACTGTTCAAGAGTGATCTGTGCTTCCTCCATGTTGAACTTGAGATTGACGAGGTCATCCCTGAGATTGCCCAGGGATATTGTTGTGTCAAGCTGCTTCTTGAGAAGCTCGGTCTCAAATGATTCCTGCCTGTCAAGTTCATCCTTGAGCGAGTTGTCAACACTGGAGCGGTCAAGGGTGGCCACGTATTCACCCGCCTTGACCTCTGTTCCCTCCGCAACAAGATCCTGTATCTTGATGCCCCCGAACCTCATGTTCCTGCTGGCAAGGCCTTCAGGACCCTTGATGTCAGTCGAAACCTCAGCCTGCAACTCACCTGTTGTGGTAACAACTATTTCAAAATCACCCTGTTGGACTTCGGTAATCAGGGTACCCATATCTTCCTTACCTGAAAGTCTGCTGATCACGATCATGGCAATAATCGCCACTGCAACAACGATCGCGGTAATGATAATAGTCCTTTTCATCTGCGAATATTTCTGTTTGTTATAATTAAGCCGTGAAATTATTACAAATTTAGGCTCCCTATGCTGATTTTAAGGAAACATTAACTTTCATTAACTTAACGAAACGTACAATCACAAAAACCGTTCAACAAATAGCCAATGTCATTAAAAGAGTATAAATTTTACAGATCTTTAACAATGACTGTCACGTCTCCTGCCAGTTTTTCAGCCATGGTTTTATCTCTTTCCTCTGCATAGATGCGCATGATAGGCTCGGTATTCGACTTACGTATCTGCACCCATCCTGTCGGGAAGTCAAGCTTAATTCCATCGCGGGTGTCAACCACCGCACCGGGGTACTCCTGCCTGAGCGCAAAGTCCAGTTTTGACATGTCTACATCACCGGTCAGGTCAATCTTCGTCTTTGCAATATAATAATCCGGATACTGACGACGCAGGACGCTGCATGCCACTCGCTTTCGTGCAAGATGCGTCAGGAAAAGGGCTATCCCGGCAAGTGCGTCGCGACCATAATGCAGGGCAGGATATATGACACCGCCATTCCCCTCTCCTCCGATAACCGCACCTGTGCGCTTCATCTCGGCAACCACGTTGACCTCACCCACGGGTGCTGAACTGTAGGTGCAACCGTGCCCCTCGGTTATGTCCCTCAGGGCCTTGGTTGATGACATGTTTGACACCGTGGGGCCTTTCCGGTGACCAAGAACGTAATCGGCCACCGAGACAAGAGTATACTCCTCGCCAAACATAGCACCGTCTTCACATATAATTGCCAGCCTGTCAACATCCGGATCAACAACAAAGCCCAGGTCAGCTCCGTGCTCTTTAACTACCCGTGAAATATCCCCGAGGTGCTCCGGCAGAGGTTCAGGGTTATGAGGAAACAGGCCGGTGGGTTCACAATAGAGCTCAAGTACTTTCTTTACTCCCAGGGCCCTTAGCAGGGCAGGTATGACAATACCGCCAACGGAATTAACAGCGTCCACAGCTACGGTGTAGCCTGCACCTTTTATGGCTTCTGTGTCTACCAGTGGCATATCAATAACAGATTGTATGTGCCGTTTCGTCCAGCTTTGATCAATCGTCTCCTTTCCCAGCTTGTCATAAGTTATATAGTCAAAATCAACCGCTTCGGCAAGGGCAAGCACTTCCCTCCCATCGCTGTCACTTAGGAACTCCCCGGCTTCGTTAAGCAGCTTGAGGGCGTTCCACTGCGCAGGGTTATGGCTGGCTGTGAATATTATCCCTCCTCCGGCCTTCAACCCCGTCACCGCCATCTCAACGGTGGGTGTGGTGACCAGTCCTGCATCAACAACATCTATCCCGACGCTGCGCAGCGAGGCATTAACAAGTGAGGCCACCATCGTCCCCGAGACACGGGCATCCCTGCCTGTAACAACCTTAAGTGGTCCTTTGCCGCGCCTTCTCAGCCATGTTCCGTATGCTGAAGCAAACTTTACAATGTCAATCGGGGTCAGTGATTCGCCAACCTTGCCGCCAATGGTTCCCCTTATGCCGGAGATGGATTTTATAAGTGCCATAACATGCTATTTATTTCCATCGGCAAAGGTGCGAAAAAGATCGGGGAGAAAACCGGTAAATAGTTGTAAATTTGCACCCTGAAAACAATGACCATGGAAAAAATGCCGGCTAAGCCGCCCAGAAAGAGACCAGAAAAACCGGTGACCGGTAAAGCTGCGGGAGAAAAGAAGCGAACCTTTAAGCCGGTGGCAGGGAAACCTGCAGGTGTAAGAAAGAGAAACGTTAAAACGGCTGCCTCAAAGGCTCCTGAAGAATTGATACGGCTTAACAAATACATTTCAAACAGTGGCGTATGCGCACGCCGCGAAGCCGATGAGCTGATCCGGACCGGACATATCTCTGTCAACGGTAAGAAGGTTACCGATATGGGCGTAAAGGTAAAACCCTCTGACAAGGTTGAATACAATGGGAAAGCGCTGACACCCGGCAAGAGGGTATACATACTGCTTAACAAACCCAAGGGGTATGTGACTACCGTTAAGGATCCGCATGCCGATGCAACCGTGCTTGACCTGGTCAAAGATGCAACAACAGAGAGGATCTACCCCGTGGGAAGGCTCGACAAATCCACCACCGGGGTGCTGCTCCTCACAAATGACGGCGACCTGGCGGGCAAACTCACGCATCCGAGTTTCGGTGCAAGGAAAGTTTATCATGTCTTTACCGACAAGGAGGTCACCAGGCATGACATGGAGCAGATCGTCAGCGGCGTGAACCTTGAAGAGGGCATGGTAGGTGCAGACGCAATCTCCTACCCTGAACCCGATGACCATACCCAGGTAGGCCTCGAGATCCACTCCGGACAGAACAGGGTTGTAAGACGCATGTTCGAGAAGCTCGGCTACCGTGTGCGTAAGCTTGACCGGGTAAGTTTTGCCGGCCTGACAAAGAAGAACCTTCAGCGCGGACACTGGAGGAACCTGACAGATAAAGAGGTAAGCATGCTCAAAAGAGGCATATACAAATAGAACCTCAACACTATGGAGCACAGGTCAGGATTTGTGAATATATTGGGCAACCCCAACGTGGGTAAGTCTACGCTGATGAATATTCTTGTCGGCGCGAAGCTTTCAGTCACCACCCCGAAGGCACAGACCACCCGCCACAGGATAATGGGCATCCTCACGGGTGACGGGTACCAGATAGTATATTCTGACACCCCGGGTATCCTGAATCCCAAATACAAGCTCCAGGCAGCAATGATGAAATCGGTTGAGTCAGCCCTTGACGATGCTGACCTGATTCTTTACGTGACTGACACAGTTGAGTCTGTTTCCAAGAACGAGGAGCATCTGGCACGAATCATCGCCTCCCCTGTACAGAAGATCATAGTGATAAACAAAATAGACCTCACGAACCAGGATGAACTGGAAAAGATGGTCGAAACATGGAGTACAATTGCACCCGGAGTTCCGGTGCTCCCCGTTTCTGCAATAAAAAAATTCAACACTGACCTGCTACTCAGGGAGGTCATCTCACGGCTTCCGTCAGGACCGCCATATTTTCCTGAAGACCAGCTCACTGACCGTTATGACAGGTTCTTCGTGACGGAGATAATCAGGGGAAAAATTTTCGAGACTTACCAGAAGGAGATCCCCTACTCAGTGGAGGTGGAGATAGAGAGTTACACCGAAGAGCCTTCCATCAACAGGATTGCGGCCGTTATTTATGTGGCGCGTGACAGCCAGAAAGGGATAATAATTGGCCATAAGGGGTCAATGTTAAAAAGGGTGGGTACGGGCGCAAGGAAGGAAATGGAGGAATTCCTCGGGAAAAAGGTCTTCCTCGAACTTTATGTCAGGGTAGCACATGAGTGGCGGGATAATCCGCGCATGTTAAAGAAATTTGGCTACCTGTAGTTTTAAATTGATTATGAGCAAGATAGCAGCAATAGTAGGCAGGCCTAACGTAGGCAAATCAACTCTCTTCAACCGAATGACGGAGAGCCGTGCCGCAATAGTGAATGAGGTAAGCGGGGTAACGCGTGACAGGCACTATGGGAGAGTTATATGGAACGGGGTCGACTTCTCCGTTATTGATACCGGTGGTTTCGTCGAGAATTCTGAAGATGTGTTCGAGAGCGAGATCAACCGTCAGGTGAAACTGGCTATCAGTGAGGCAGACGTTCTCATCTTCATGGTAGACGTTGAGGAGGGCATACACGAGCTCGACAAATCCGTTGCCGAGATGCTCAGAAAGGTGCCAAAGAAAGTCATTACCGTTGTCAATAAAGTTGACAACAACAAGCGTCTGCTTGACGCCACCGAGTTCTACGGTCTCGGCCTTGGCGAATACTTTGCCATCAGCTCCAACAACGGAAGCGGCACCGGCGAACTGCTTGATGAGATTGTGCGGCACCTCCCCGATACGGTTGAGGAGCCCGAACAGGAGATACCGAGGGTAGCCGTCGTTGGACGGCCCAACGTCGGTAAGTCGTCACTGGCAAACACCCTGCTCGATGAGGAGCGCAATATCGTCACCCCGGTTGCAGGCACCACCCGCGACTCAATCCACAGCCTCTACAATAAATTCAACACCCAGTTCCTTCTGATTGATACTGCCGGTCTGCGCAAAAAAGCAAAGGTGGATGAGGATATCGAATTCTACTCCATCCTCAGGTCAATAAGAGCTATTGAAGAGAGCGACATCTGCCTGCTGCTCATTGATGCAACCCGCGGCATTGAATCACAGGACCTAAGCATCCTAAGCATCATTCAGAAAAACAATAAGGGTTTCATCATACTGGTCAATAAGTGGGACCTGGTTGAGAAGGAGCAGGACAGTACCAAGAAAATTGAACAGGAGATAAGATCACGCACCGAGCCATTCACTGATTACCCGATACTGTTCATTTCAGCCATCACCAAACAGAGGGTGCACAAGGTGCTGGAGCTGATTATGAAGGTATATGAGAACAGAAGAAGAAAGATTCCTACATCGAAACTGAACGAGGTGATGCTCAAATACTTCACGGAAACGCCTCCACCATCAATCAAGGGCAAGCATATTAAAGTCAAATACGCTACCCAGATTCCGGCAGCTTACCCCACATTTGCATTCTTCTGCAACTTCCCCCAATATATTAAAGAGTCATATAAACGATTTGTTGAAAACAGGCTCAGAGAAAATTTCGAGTTTACCGGTGCCCCGGTAAAGATCTTTTTTAGAAAAAAATAGATAGCTTTGGTGTGATTTTTGCTGGAAATAACTCTCAGAGAGGAATGAAAAGATCGGTTATCATATTAATCATCTCCGCTATCGTCCTGATTGGATCGTGTAAGCCTATCGAGAGTCTTCCCGATGAGCCGGCGATTGAATTCAGGGCCTTTTCTCTCTTTGACATGGTTGATACTCTCGGGAACCCTGTTAAAGCAGGCAAGCTCACTTTCTATTTTGAAGACGGTGATGGCGACCTGGGCCTGGATGCCCCTAAGGTCCCCGGTATTGATCCGTCAGGAAACCTGTTTTTCAAGCTTTACCGCAAGAACGCGACCACCTTTGACCTGGCAGGGCCCACTGACCCGCTCTATCCTTCAGAATACCGGATACCATTTTTGGAAACCGGGGGACAGAACAAAATACTCAGGGGAACTGTTGACGTGACGTTGATGTACTACCTGTACGATACAACGGACACGCTTTATTACGACTTCTGGATAAGGGACCGTGGGGGTCATGACAGCAATACTGCCTCAACCTGCATTTTTGTTCTCGGGGAAAACGGCACCTGCCCGCCGGAATGATCAGACCCTCAATCCCATAAAGAGGACATCATCAACCTGCTCATTTTCGCCTCTCCATTCAGCAAAGAAATCCTTGATCTGTTTGTTCTGCTGTTCCATAGAAAGGGGTACGATCTCATCAATAAGGGTACGCAGACGGCTGATCTTCATCTTCTTAGCGCCATGTCCGCCAAACTGGTCACAATACCCGTCAGTGAAAAGGTACACTGTATCTCCTTCCCTGAGATGATACTCCTGGTCGTCATAAAATTTCTCCGTAACGGACTCGCCACCCACAGAAGAGCGATTGCCTCTGACATAATGCTGTTCTCCGTCAATCACAAGTATCACCGGTCTCATTGCTGAGGAAAAGACAAGCTGCCGGGTCTTCAGATTAAACTCACACACTACGATATCCATACCGTCATTTGACGCCTCCATCTCCTGGTTCTGGTTCAGGGTTGAGAAGATCTGCCGGTCTAGTTCATGGAGCACCTGTGATGGCCTTGTGATCTTTTTAACTGTGATAATATCCTGCAACAGGGCTGTCCCGATCATTGACATGAAAGCCCCCGGGACGCCATGGCCTGTTGAGTCTGAACAGACAATGACAAACCTGTCCTTGTCAATCCAGTCAAACCAGTAGAAATCTCCGCTGACAATATCACGCGGCTCGAAAAAGACAAATGCCTCCTTGAAGACTGTCCCCAGCCTTGCCGTATCAGGCAGCACGCTGCTCTGTATTCGCTTGGCATATTTGATGCTCTCAGTGATGTCAAGGTTCTTCTGGGCAAGTTCTTCCTTCTGTTCGTAGACCTCAGCAGTTCGCTTCTGCAGCTCATTCTCGAGAAACTCACGCTGTCTCCTGTGGGCCCTCTCGCGGAGCCTGATGATGACATAAACTATAGCTGCAACCAGGGCAACCAGTGAAAGTATAAACCACCACGTCTCGGTGAAGGGCTTCTGTATCACAAGATTGAATGATGCCATGGCAGCATTCTCCGGATCATCCCTCGTCAATGCTTCGACATTGAACCTGTAATGCCCGTCACTTAGTCTGTATGTAATTGACCTGTCAGTAGTTACCTCGCTCCACCCCTCGTCAAAGTTTTCAAGCCTGGTCCTGTATACTACATTGAGCGGATCACGGAGTGAGATGCCTGCATAGCTTATCTCCACCGTGTATGATGAACGGTAGGGAAGATTATAGCTATCCTGGTAAGGGTACTCTGTATTGTTGATCACCACGGATATAATTCCGGCCTGAGGTGCTGCTGTGATATTCTGTTCCATCGCCGGATGATAAGCAATGATACCTTCCGTGGTTCCCACATATACTGACCCGTCAGCAGTCTCCGTAATTGCATTCGACAGGCAGTCGCCTATCACCCCGAACTCCGTACTGAATGATCTCACGGATCCGGAGGCGGGATTGATGATGGAGAAGCCTTTTTCATGTCCGGTCCATATACGGCCGTCGGAGGCTATGAGCGTGCTGTAACAGTAGTTTGACAGCAGGCCGTCGGCCGTAGTATAGTTAAGCACGGTGTCCCCTGCAAACAGGAAGAGACCGTTGCCGCGCGTACCTGCACAAACAGCCCGGTCAGGGGATACTGATATGCTCTGGATGCGGTTGATCATCGCCCCCTCCATTACCATGCCCTCAGTCCGGACACCGCCCGTGATATGAATATAACAGAGTCTGTCAGTCTGTGTGGCTACCAGTACTTCCCCCTCCCTGTTGACAACCACCTGCGACACATTGTTGTGCGGAAGCATCTCTGACATGGTGTAGCCGGCCTTCTGCTTCCCGGTCTCCCTGTCGAGCAGTACCACCCCGTTCAGTGTCGCCAGCCAGATGTTGTCCTTATCCACTGCAACTGAGTTGATGTGGTTCTGTGCCGGGTTCCGGTCTACATAGTATTGACTGACCTTACCCTCCGGGTCCATCAGCCAGAGACCGTCACCCATGGTTCCTATCAATTTATTGCCACGGTCATCGGACGCCCAGGAGGCAATCCCTGATCCACCGGTTCTGGCGGTTAAGTTACGGAAGTTGGTGAAAGCTCCTGTCTCCGGACTGAAATCGTAGAGACCGTTACGGGTACCCGTTACAATCTGACCTCCGGCATCGCCAATGTAGTTTATCTCTTTGTTTGCATCAGGAACATGGAATGAAAATGCATTCGTGGTAACAGCCGCAAGACCACGGTTGAAGAGGCCGATCCAGATGTTCTCCTCCCGGTCCCTGAAGATTGTTCGGACATCATTGTCTGCCAAACCGCTGTTGACGTCATATGCGTTTTTGGCCTCTACAGAGGAGTAGTCTGCACTGAATTTCGCCCTTATCACGCCTGCTTCGCGTGTGGCAACAAGCAGTGACCTGTCTGGTCCGGAGATGAGTGCGGGTATACGCAGGTTCATGAGCAGAGTCTCTTCGACGGCTCCTGCCCTGAGCATACCGTCAACACGCCTTATCATGAAGAGCCCTGCACCATCAGTACCGGCAAACCAGGTATTCTCATCCATCTGGCTCAATGCCTGTATCCATGTATACTCCAGCTCCGGGAAGGAGCGCGATATTACTACCTTATCGCCCTCCAGTGCGCAGAGATAAAGGTTATCCTGCGTGGCTGCCAGTAGTGTGTCCCTGGCGGCGAAAGAGACATCGAATAGAACTATCCCTTCAGGCATGGTAAGCCTGGTGATCTTCTCTCCCCCACCGGCATCAGCAAGATATATTCCCCCGGTCTGGGTAACAATCCATATTTTTCCGTCAGGTCCCTCGGTAATACGGTTAATTCTGTCAGCCTCTGCAAGAGTCCTGGATACAAGCGACCCTCCCGGACTCCAGGTAAAGAGCGACCCGTCAGTCAGTCCAACCCACATGGTCCGCTCCCTGTCACAATACAGCGCATTGGGATAAACACCGGTCGGGATCTCGGGCAAAGTCACAGGATAAAACTCGAATCCGTCATACCTGAAAAGGCCGGTCTCAAGACCTATCCACAACAACCCGCTCTTATCCTGCTCAATGACACTCAGGTAACTGCCCGGCAGACCTGTATTAAGGTCATAGGTCCTGTAACTGTATGTCTGGGCCTGTGCCTGAACCGGCAAAAACAGCTTTGTCAGGCATACAAACAGCGCTGCAGTTAAAATACCTCCGTTCCTGAACATGCTTATTTTTTAGGGATAACCTTGATCCTTGGCTTATAGACGGGCACACCTCCGATAGGAGCACTGAAGAACTGCAGGTTTTCACCGTACTGGTTCTCAACGGTCATCACCACATTGTTGTTCTTCACAAGGTCTCCCTTCCTCTTGTAAAACCTGAAGTCGAGTGATTTTCCTATCTCTGCATCAAGAATCGGCATGCGGTCCTCAACCCAGTGGTCCTCCCCGGAGAGAGGCAGTACCTGACCTTTTCGCTCAACTGAGACGACAATGAAATTGCCGTCATTGTCCCAGTCAAAATTTCTCTGCTTGATATAGACACACCCGCTGTCGATGTAGGGATAGATATGAGAGACAAACGATGTATCATTGTTGTTCCACATCCTGAAGGTGTATTCGTAGGTGAAGGCGTTGGCTCCCTCAATGGGGACATTGGCGTCTGGTCTCCTTGAGAGGGCATACCTGTAAAGGTTACCGTCATCGCCGGAGACACCGTCACATATAATCTTGAAGACATTGCTGGAAAACTTGGGGTAATATTCACCGTCAGCAGGGTTGAAGGGCCCGAAAGTAAACCACCGCTCATCAAGCTTGCTATCCATCCCAAAGGCACGGGTGGCAAGCAGTGTTCCGCTCTTGTAGTTGCCGGAGGGGCTGATGCCCTTTGCATCAGTGTGGGTGTAGCATCCCTTGCCGCCATAGACGGAATAGACCATGCGGGTGTTCCAGAAGTTGTTCAGCTCATCGGTCTTGCCACCGATGTCGGCATCGTAGATCCTGATATAAAAAGGATCCTTGAAGTCTTTCGGAATGGTAAAGAAGAATGTCTGCGAAAAGTCATCATCGCCCCATGACGTTACTCCTCCGGCCGGGCCAAAAGTGATAAGGAACGGAATATTCTCATCCGGACCCGGTACTTCCTGGGCCTGGACCAGGGAGGGAGTGACAGTAATAAGGGTAAGAATGAGTGACAGTATATTGCGGGTAACTCTCATTGTCTTCATCAAAAATAATCAATTTCCGTTGGCAGTAACCTCAATGTCCTTACAAACACAAACCTCGCGCACCACACCACCTGCTCCCGGCAAAGAACTAACGATAAGTTGGATGTTATATTTTCCGGGAACCTGATAAACCTTGCTTGCCTCTAATCCTGTAGCAATGGTCTCATCTCCGAAGTTCCAGTAGTACTTTCCTATCTCCATCCCCGGGAGATAAGTCTCTCCGGCGTTCAGTACCAGTGTCTCTCCCGCTCTTATCCTGTCGGGCGAAGTGATCACCGGTTGCTCAATATCGGCTATCTCCAGTTCATAGAAGGCCTGTCTTTTCTCGATCCCCCCGGTGATGAGGTTTACAATATCAAGGCTGACATCATAGACGCCCGGCCCGGCATAACAGTGTTCAGCCGTGATTCCTGCAGCCCTGATGCCGTCACCGAAGTTCCACTCCCATCTGAAACCGGTCTTGACAGTGTCCTGTTTTAGTGCAGTCTCTTCAATGAACTCGTAGCAATAGTTGTTTTTCTGCAGGGTGTCGCAGGCCGACCACCGTATGATTGTTGATGCGAACCGGTAGATATCGTCACTGTAATTACGGCGGTTTGAGGAAAAGTAACCCTGCAACCCACCCTGTACGGCATAGAAGGCAAAATCATCAGCCGTGGAATTTATAGGCTCACCTAGCGCAACAGGCTTGGTCCATGATCCAAAGGCCAGGTTCGAGAACCAGATATCGAGTCCTCCCATACCGCCCTGCCTGTCAGATGCGAAATAGAGTCTCCCGGAACTGTGAAGGAACGGATGAATCTCGGCATCAGCACTGTTGACACTGTTTCCGGGGTTGACCGGCTCACTCCATCTGCCTTCAATATTCTCGCTTATGTAGATATCATATTTCCCCAGGCTCCCGGGCATGTCGGAACAGAAGAAAAGATACTTACCGTCAGTAGATAAGAAGGGATATGAGAGATTATATTCCGGATTGTTATATTCAAACGGCTGTATGTCTGTCCATTGAGAACCACTTCGCTTTGCGGTGAAGATACCCAGCCTGTTCGGCTCTCTCTTCCCCAGCTTACGGCCAGCGGAGTAATTCCTTGTAAAATAGAGGGTGTTGCCGTCGGAGGAGACTGAGGCAGGACCAATATTCGCATCCTTGCCCAGGTTGGTGGCAAAACGCACCGGACGATCAGGCGCACCCTCCTGATTGAAGGGCGCAAAATATAGTTCGTATAGCCGTATCCCCTCCAAATTTTTCCTGGTAAGGAAGGGATTTGTCTTCCTGTTGGAACAGAACAATATCCCGTCACTGAGTATCACCGGAGCCATATCGTCTGAACCGGATGAAATCTCAGCCACCTTGAAAACCTCAAAAGCACCGCCGGATTGTCCGTTAAGGAGAGGGAGAGAGAAAAAAAGGAGAAGCAACGTAACTGCAATATGTATCGGAAGTCTCTTCATCTTTTCAGAAATACCTTGGTGAAGTTGCACTTACGGAATACTCAAACTCATATCTCAGTGACACCTCATGAGTGCCCGAGGTGTATTTATTCAGGTGGCCAAGCTGGTAATCAAAAGAGTACCCTAGCTTAAGCTGAGGGGTTACCTGCAGGTCAAGAAGCGCCACTGCCGCCTTCTCGGCAATTCTGTAAGAGCCTCCTATCCACAGCATGTCGGCAAATATCAGGTTTGCATTAAGATCAACCTCAATCGGTTCCGTCATTGAATAGCGTACCAGTACTGAGGGTTTGACCTTGAAACCGTCAGAGAAACTGATCAGGGTTCCGGTCATAAAATATGTCTTGAACATCATGAAATCTGGTGTCACTGCTGACAGATCCTGTGCATCACTGATGTAAGTAAGTATTGATGGCACCGACAAGCCTGCGAAGAACCTGTCAGTGTAGTAATATAATCCTGCGCCGACATTGGGAAGTGCGTACCTTATATCACCTGTAAGAAGCGGGTCAGGAGGATTGCCGTCAGGGAACCGGAGGTTATTGTAATTGGTGTTGCTGAGATCAAGCCCTCCCTTCAGTCCCATAGATAGTTTCCCTTTTCCAAGGCGTACGTTGTAGGCATAGAACCCGTAAATAGCGATATCCTTTGTCACGCCGTAAGTCATGTAATCAGCTGCAAAACCGAGGGCTACCTTCTCACGCTTGTTCACCGGACTGTGAAGTGAAAGGCTCTGAAACTGCGGTGCCCCGACAATGCGCGCCCACTGTTTGCGGTATGAGAGGTTGGCGCTCAGAGCACCGCGGGTGCCGGCGTAGGNNAGCCGGCATATGCCGGATTAATGATGAGCCCGTTGGTAAGATACTGACTGGTGATGGGCGTCTGCTGGGCGCTGACAGCCTGCTGAAGAGCAAGAGCAAAAACTAATAATATGTATATTCTGCCCTTCATTCTATCTCCGGAGAATTAAGAAACCGCTGATATTTGCCGTATACTCGGGCACACTTATATCCTGCGCACCCCTGATGGTAAGCAGAAAATAATAGGTACCCTCCGGCACTTCATTCCCGTTCAGATCGAGGCCGGACCAGGCACTGACCGGGTTATCACTCCGATAGTCTTCGCTTCTGTAAACAACAGCGCCGCCGGTATTAATGATGACCAGCTCGTTGAATGTGTACTCCAGTCCTTCAATATTGAAATAATCATTGATATTGTCTCCGTTGGGAGTAACTCCCTGAGGAATAGTCAGTTCCGGCACCTTCAGTGTCACGCTGACATCATCGGCAACACACTGTCCGTTTGTCACTGAAAAAATGAAGGTATTATCACCGAAGCCGAGCTTCCTGACTTCTGTGGTCTTTTCACCGGCCGATGTGAAGACCGGCTCACCATCACCGGATTGAAAGTCATAACTCCATGATGCTGAACCGTCGCCGTCAAAGCTGCCTTCAAGCAAGGCTGCAAACTGGTAAGGAAGGAGTATCCTGTCTGCGCCGGCACTGATATTCTCCGGCATGAAGTCAACCGTAATCGTCACGGGTTCCGATACTGAGGTACAACAGTTGTTCTCTCCCGAATAGACATTGCGTCTGAACTGGGTGGTGCCGGCAAGAAGCGGCGGTTGATAGCCGGCTGTGTTATTTGTACCTGCCGCTGTTGCCCAGTCGGGTGATGCTGAGGCCTTGCTCTCCCACAGATAACGGAATTTGCCATCCCCTCCTCCGGGAGTGTTACCCGCGAGCGCGGCCGGCACCGTTGTGTTACAGACGGCCTGGTTTGCAGTAACAGTGTTGCTGGTGATAAGAGGAAGGACTGTTATCCTGAAGTCTGAGTTCTCAGAGCAGGCGCCTGATGTAACGGTTCTCCGGTACCATGTTGTTGCCGTCATGGTACTCGGCTGGAATGTCTGGGCAGTTGTGCCCAGGCTTGTGAAGTTCACATTGTCCGTTGACGAAGCCCACGCATATGTAAAAGCACCGAGCCCTCCTGCCGGTATGCCTGACAACAGTGCGGGAGCAGTCCCCGTACAGATGGTATCGTGATCCTGAGCCGGCAGACTGATGGCGAATCCTGTTATCCGCGGGTCAACGGTGATCCTGATGTTATTGCTTGTGCTGGTGCAGGCTGAGGAGGTCACCACGCGCCTGTACCAGGTGCTGGCCGTCAGCGCTGTGCCGGGAAGATCCTCGGCCGAGGCCCCTGCCATGTTGGTGAAGGTAATACCGTTGGGACTGTTCATCCACTGGTATACATAGGTCCCTGCCCCGGCACCGTTGGAAGGAATCGTGCCGTCGAGGGTGGCGGGAGAAGAACCTTCACATATTGTCTGTTCAGCAGAAATATTGTTACCGGTTATGGATGGGTGTGATACGAGCTGAACCGTATTGCTGACCGACTGGCATGTGTTGTACGGTCCGCTGTAGACCGTGCGCCTGAACCATGTTGTACCCGGGGAGTCGTCCTGCGGGTCATAGCCGATGCCGGTGTTTACGGCTGAAGCAGGTGACCAGTTGGTGTTATCCGGACTGCTCATCCACTGGTAAGTGTACAGGGGGGATGCCCCGCCGCCTGGAACACTACCCGTGAGATTGGAGAAGAGTGTCCCCTGGCAGATGGTCTGGTCAGCCGAAACAGTGTTGCCAGTGACAGAGGGCAGTATAGTGACGGTGACCGGAGTGCTGATGTCAGTGCAGGCACCCGAGTTGACAATACGATGGTAGTATGCCGTAGCCATGAGAGCCTGCGGGTCATACTTCGGGTTGGTATTCGTTCCGGATGCATCTGCCCAGGTAAGGTTGTCAGCGCTCTGCTCCCATGAGTAAAGGAAGATGCCCGTTCCGCCGGAGGGCCCGGAATTAAGCTGGTAAAGGGCGTGCGGATCCTGGTTATAGCACAGGGTTGTGTCTGCCCCTACAAGGTTGCCGGTGATGCGCGGATGAACGATAATCCGCACAGCTTTGCTTATGTCGGTAATCCCTGCTCCATCGTCAACCACCCTCCGAAACCATAGTGATACGGATTCTGTTGCAACAGGCGTATAGTCGATGCCTGTGCCGGTGACGTCTGACCAGGTCAGGTTATCATAGCTTCTTTGCCACTGGTATGCATATGTTCCACTGCCGCCGGCCGGCCTGGTACCGGAAAGCTTCGGCGGAACCATACCCTCGCAAATTGAGTCTAGTATAGCCAGGCTGGATGCGACGTATATCTCATTGAAGAGGAAGCCGTTAAGTGGAAGATTCAGGTTGTTCCTCTGTACACCAGGGAAACCGTCCTTATCCGGATCACCGGCACTGTGAGTCCCGCTGAGGCCGCCGGCGACCGTTGCAGTGCCGGGAAATACGCCGTTAGTCCAGATAAGACCTCCGCCACCGCCACCACCTGCGCCGTTCTGGTTGACGGTGTTTCCTCCTTTGCCACCGTCAACTGCAAGCACGGGGTTTGTGGTGTAAAATCTTGTGCTTATGATTACTGAGCCGCCGCCACCACCACCGCCAGCTCCGCTGTTTATCACTGTGTTATTTATTGCTGCTCCGCCCCTGGCTGATATCAGTCTCCCGTTACCACGGATGCTGTCAGCATGAATAATAATTATTCCGCCACCGTTGGCTCCGGCTGATGTTGTCGGGACGGTCAGCCACACTGAGGCACCGCCGCCGCCACCCAAAAAGACACCGTTGTTGAGCGCCGTGGGGCTCACGGAGTACCCGCCCCTTCCCCCGGTAAGCAGTCCGGCACATGATGGCACTTCCACATCGCCTTCGCTGCCGGCACCGTAGTTAGACCCGCCACCACCACCGGAGAAATGCCCGTTGCCGCCGCCACCGCCGGTCAGATTCACACCCTTACCCCTTGCCAGGGCGGGATAAAGCGGATCATTCGTCGCCGTGCGGAGACCAAGACCTTCTCCCTTATAACCCGAGGCACGAGACCATATACTATAGGACTCAAGCCTCATTGTGTCATCAGTCTGCTGGCAGTATCCGTTGCCCTGGGCAGTGATGCCTCCTTTGAAACCCCTGCCGCTGACATTGATATCAGCATTAAGGGTGAGAGTTCCCTTTACAAGGAACGCCAGCACTCCGCCTTTTGCCGAAGCTGAGTCCCATGGCTGGCATGTCAGCTCGGCGTTTACAACCGCACTCCTGTAAGATCTTACCTTGATGAGCTGAACCTTACCCGCTGCATCATAAGGGTGAAGCAGGTTCCTTGAAAAGGAGACCCGGTTCAGCCCACCGTTGACTGCAGAGACAATGAGAATCTCATACAGACCCGGAGTGCCAATAGTATTCTGATAGTTGCCGGGCAGGGTAGCGCCGGCATTGATCCTGACGCCGCTCATCTGTATCACTATTACGGTATCGCCTACAGCAAACAGGGATACATTGTCTACTATGACAAAATCGGAACCGACAGCAGTAACTCTGGCATAATCGTTAACATTTCCGGTAACCAGGGGTGTCTGTGCTGATATAGAAGCGCCCCCGCAGGAAAGCATAATAATGAAGATTGCAAGATAACACCGGGCTATTTCGGACAATCTGTGGGGCATTTTAAGGCTATAATCTGCTAATATATGTAATTATAACTTAAAAATGCCCGGATTATTTTAGGTGTCATGTCTTCCTTTGGGTTCTACCGTGTAAAGCAGAGGAAACTCAACAGTAAAGGTTGTGCCGCTATCATGCTCAGTATCAAACCATATAGTCCCTCCGGCAGTTTCAACATAACGCTTGACAATTGAGAGGCCAAGTCCCATTCCTGACGATTTTGTGGTAAAATTAGGTGTGAACATCTTAGGGATCAGTTCTTCGCGAATACCCGTCCCGTTGTCAATAAACCTTATCTGAACCCGGTCGACCGTTGCTGAAACAACAATCTGTATCTCCCCCTTACGGTCAGATGGAATTGACTGAATAGCGTTCTTGAGGAGGTTTGAGAATATCCCGTTAAGATGCTCCCTGTCAGCCATTATCATCGCTTTGCTTATGCTCCCGCTTTCAAGTGTGATTGCAGCGTGCTCTGCGTTACCGAACATGCCGAGGGTTGTCCTTAGCTGTGCAAGTACATCAACTTCAGCTGGTTCAGCCCCGGGTAGCCTGGCAAAATAGGAGAATGCCGAAGCAATGTTCGAGAGGTTGTCAATATATTCAATCTGATTATCGGTAAAGCTCCTCAGTTTTGCGTCAAAATCGGGCACCTCGTCTCTCCACCATTTGAACAGTTGCTGCACGTTCAGCTTCATCGGTGTGAGAGGGTTCTTAATCTCGTGGGCTATCTGTCTGGCCATCTCACGCCAGGCCATCTCACGTTCAGTGCGGGCAAGCTTGCTGGCGCTCTCCCCCAGTTCATCAGTCATCCGGTTATACTGCCTCACCAGCTCCCCTACCTCATCGCGGCTGCTATAACTGATATGTTCGTTCTTCCTGCCGTAAACCACGGAACCCATTGCCTGCTGAAGCATGTAGAGGGGGGAGGTGATCCTCTCACTGAGAAATACTGCCACCCACATCATAACTACCAGCAGAAGCAGGGTGAAATTTATCAGCGTTACCACCAGATTGGTGACCTCCTTGGTGAGGAGATTCTGCATAGCGAAATAGGGCACGTTGAGCCAGGCCAGAAGCTCGTTGTTCTCATTGTAAAACGGCAGGTAGGCAGAAAGATAACTCAGCTCACCAATGGTCTCCTCACCTATATACTCCTCCTTTCCTGCCTCAGTCAGCATGCCAAAGGCTATGGGATCAATCATACTTCCCTCAAGATTCCGGGCAAAGACTTCAGGCCGCGAGGTGGCCAGAAGCATGCCTGAGGGAGAGTAGAGGTTGATATCGGTGAAAAAGACGTTTGAGAACTTCACCAGGAGATGATTCAGGGAGGGATAATCCGGTGCCTGCCAGCCTCCTTCAAGAGATTGCACTGATGACAGTTTGTGTTCAAGCTCAATTGAAAGCGAAGTAGCTTTCTCACGGATGATCCTCATGTGATTGGTCCTGAACTGCCGTGTGCTTAAAATCAATGCTCCTGCAATAACTACAATGAAGACTACGGACAAGACAGCGGCAAAGGATAGCTGGAGCCTTCTCCGGAAGGTGTCAATGTTCAGCAGTTCTCCGGGATGTCTTGTAAAAACCACCAAAACCGTAAATGAAAAAATCAGGATAATAATGAAGAGATAGGCAAACGTAATAATCCTGTCCATCAGCGAGACCGTCTTTGTAGTAAGAGCCAGGGTCATCTCGCCCCGGTTATAATAAAGATGCTTGTATCCGTTGGCATGTTCAACCCTGTATTCGTCTCCTCCCTCAGGCGGTGGGGTTAACCGGTTATCATAAGGATAATCGCCTGACCGCAGCACCAGCATTCCGTCTGAGTATTTTGCATAGGAGACATCCCTGAGTTTCGGGAATCTCTGGTGGTTGCCATCGAGCAGGAGTTCCGGGTATCCGGCCAGGTAGGCTTCGATATGACTGACAAGCTCAATAAAAAGACCGTTGGTGACTGATGGGGAGACTTCATAAAACAACCTGGAGAAATACCAGGCACGGCCTGTCTGGTTTTGCATGAACCAGAACCCTGTGCCCGTAATGGTGTCGCCCTCATTCCTTACCCGGTTGTCGAACCATGCAAAACAGTTATCCGCAGATGAGCCTGTTCCGGCAAGGGCCAGCGGCGAATCGCTACGGCATATTACTATATTCAGATCATAGTTCTCCCAGTAACCGTTGAAATAGTTATCCTCAAGATACCTGTAAACGGTATTGATGTCAGATGCAGAGACATTCGTGCGTCCTGCCATCTCCGCCAGTATTGTGTCATTCCTCAGTGAGGGCCACATGTCAATGAGCATTCCCTCCGCAACCATATCATTATCGTTTGCAAGGGAGATTGCCATGACCTTCATGTTACGGTCCTCCTTAAGGTCGGAGTATCTTATCACCATTGTTGTGGCGAAGATGCCCGTAATCACCGAGAAGAATACAATGAGCGATATTTCCGAGAAGGATCTTTTCTGCCACAACAGAACCGTCAGCAGGAGAAGCAGAATGTAGAGCACACCCCATGCACTGCACGCTGTCACCGCCAGACAGGCAACAGGCAGTATAAGCGCCGCAACAGCCGATACGGCAAGATTAGTCTTCAGGGACCACTCCTGCATCATTCTGCAAGCCTTTAGGAACAGGATCACCGGTACTGCAAGAAGCATCATGACGGCGATGAAACCGGCCAGGCTCATAAAGCTCATATCGAGGATATTGAAAGCCTCAAAGCTGATAGCGGAGTTAAGTACAAGATCTCTTAACAGTGCTTCCCCTGCCAGGAAGGCAACAAAACCCGCCCCGATGACTGCACCAGGGGCCGCCAGGTGCCAGACACCCTGACCTTCCCAGGCTGAATTGAAAGACCCGCTCCTGAATATCAGTTTCAGCCCGGAGACAATAAGAAGCCCCAGCAGAATCACATGGCCCACTGATGGCAGCAGGCGACCTGCCGACCACAGGAAGGGAGAGAAGAGCTCCGTGGAGCTGACTGACGGCGGAATACCCGCAAGCAGGACTACAGCATAAATGATTGTAAGTGAACCAAATGCCAGCAGTATTGAAACTGTGTCGCCCACCTTCTTGCCATAATACCCGGCCGCAAGAACCACAAGCCTTACAAGCAGGAAGATAAAGATAAGCCAGAGCAGCACCGGTACAATTATGAAGACCGTATTGGGCTTCCGGTCAGGGAAAACCAGTCCGAAATGAAATTCATTCTCTGAACCCATAATCTGGAATTCCGAGGCAGCCTCATCAAACGTAATCTTAGCCGAGGAGGGCAGCCAGTAGGGCTTCGGAAATCCCGACCTGAGCAGGTTGTTGACAATGGGATACTGCCTGTATACTTTAATCAGGCCCAGCATATCATAATCTCCCGTTTGCCTGTGAACGGGGATGAACCACTTGTTGCTGAAGAAGACAGGCTTGTGAGCATCAAAACGGTCCTCATAGGTGACTGGAAAGGCAATACTGTTGTTTGACCAGTAAGAAATAGTGTCCGCTTTATATACAAGGATGGTTATTCCCTCCTCCTCAGCATCTATTCCGGTACTGTTGTGAAACAAAACGGAGGGATCATCATCCTCCAGCGCCTGTCTCTCTACCTCCTCAAGAAGAAGTGCGGCCTGCTTTTCCATTCCGGAAAGCCTGGCATCAAGGCGGGATGTCCGGAAACGCCATTCCAGGTCACTGAAGTAAAGCTGATCAGCTCCTATGGCAAGAGCAACTGCCGCAAGCAATGCTACAATGACTATCCTGATATTCTTAAGCCTTCCGGGCATAACTTCATTCATGATGATAGGGATCACCTGCTATTACCGACAGCACCCTGTAAAGCTGTTCTGCGAACAATAATCGTACCACCTGGTGAGAGAAGGTGAGTTTTGAGAGTGAGATAAGCTGATCTGCCCTGGCTTTGACAGAGGGGTCAAAACCCCATGGCCCGCCAACAACAAACACTAATCGCTTTTTCGGTAATGTCATTGTGCTCCTGAGCCAGCCCGCCATCTCAATTGTTGAAAAACTCCTGCCATGCTCATCAAGCAGCACCACATGATCATCGCTCCTGAAGACGGAAAGCATCTTCTCCGCCTCCTTCGACATTGCCCTGTCAGCCGATCTGTTGCCGGGGTTTTTTACATCAGGTAGAGTGACGATCTCGAAACGGGCATATTTTAATATCCTCTTGCCATATTCCGCAACCCCGTCCCTGATCCAGGTCTGATCAGTCTTTCCCGTCAGCAGAAGAACAAGCTTCATTAATTAATCAGAGTTTGTTGAGTCAGACAAATATAATAATTAAGGCCTTAAAAATCAGCCCGGGAAGCGCAGAATTAAAAGTGGTTCGGTTTTTGATAATTATAGTTAAATTTGCCATGTCCTTAAATGTATTGCATAAAGGCACCGAAATGAAAAAAAAATTAATAGCTGCAGCAGGGGTGCTGTTCATCATCGTATCCCTGCTTGCTGCCCAGGAACAGCCCAGGATACCATCGGGTATCGCCATAGCCTTCCGCTCAGGGAGTGCTTCCGGGCTATCCGAATATCTGAACAGCACCGTAGAACTGGTGCTGCCTGACAAGGAGGACTTCTACAGCAAGAGTGTTGCTGAGACAATCCTGAAAGACTTTTTCACCCGTTACCGCTCCCGTGAGTTTGTCATCAAGCACCAGGGAGCAAGGGGTGACGCACAGTATGCCATCGCCAGCCTTGAGACCGACAAGGGGCGTTTCCGCGTATACTTCCTCCTTAAGAAGGTCGACGGCAATCCGCTTATACACCAGATCCGGATAGAAACAGATAATGAGTGATCCCGGCCTCCGGTCGTTTATCCTTAATGCTCTCGCTGAAGATACAGGAAGCGGTGATCACAGTTCGCTTGCATCCATACCTGCCTCAGTAACCGGTCGCGCCAGGCTCCTGATAAAGGAAGATGGCATCATCGCCGGCATTAACGCTGCAAAGGAAGTGTTTCACATCACTGACCCGACACTGGAGACGAAAATTCTCCTCAACGAGGGTGACAGCGTTGGTTATGGCGACATAGCCCTTACCGTTGCCGGCAGCGTGCATTCGATACTGCGGGCCGAAAGGCTGGTTCTCAACATAATGCAGCGCATGAGCGGTATAGCCACAGCCACTGCTGTTTATGTTGAGAAGATCAGGGGAACCAATGCACGTATTACCGACACACGCAAGACAACTCCTGGCATGCGGATGCTGGAAAAGGAGGCCGTAAGGCTTGGCGGAGGGATTAACCACCGGATGGGGCTCTATGACATGATAATGCTAAAGGATAACCACATAGACTATGCCGGGGGCATTGCTGAGGCGGTAAGACGTACCCGGGAATACCTGATCATGAACAAACTGCCGCTGAAGATAGAGGTGGAATCACGAAATCTACAGGAGGTAAGGGAGATACTGGCTGCAGGCGGGGTTGACCGGATCATGCTCGACAATTACACCATTCCCGATACCAGGGAGGCCGTAGCACTGATCGGCGACAGGGCGGAGACGGAATCGTCAGGAGGCATCACCCTGACAAACGTGAGGGAGTACGCACTTTGCGGCGTTGATTACATATCAATAGGGGCTCTGACCCACCATATAAAAAGCCTTGATATGAGCCTCAAAGCCTACTGAAAAACTCTATGAACGCCAGGGAATCGTTAATTGCCAGGAGGGACAGAATAAGAAATGCAGTACTGCCGGGATTTGACGGGGCACCGCTGGAACTGGTAGTAAAATTGATTGCTGAGGGACTGTTCGGACGGGGGGTTCTGGTCACCAGGGCCTCGTCAATAGCCTTTAACATGCTGATGACGTTGCTCCCTGCCACTATCTTTCTCTTTACTCTCATTCCTTTCATTCCCATACCAAACTTTCAGACCGAGCTGGTACGGCTCTTTGAGAACATGTTTCCGGTGGCAGCATACAGTCTCCTTGAGACCACCATCGTTGACGTGATAACCAACAAAAGTGGCACCCTGCTTGTCCTGATGTTCATTGCTACCATCATTTTCTCAACCAATGGAATTCATGCACTTATACATGCCTTCAACGTCTCAGCGCATGGTTTTGTGAGCCGCTCATGGCTTCAGCAGAGGAAAATTGCAGTATTCCTGCTGCTGTTCATACTTTTCATGTTCTATGCCTCAAGCGCACTAATCATTCTGAGCCGGTCAGTGGTGGACAGACTGGTTGAGTTGGGAGCGCTGGAGCTCAACCTCGTTTACTATGTGATAATGGTCTTCAAGTGGATACTGATTGTTGCCATGCTTTTCTTCGCCATTTCAACCCTTTATTATTTGGTTCCCGCCCGCAAAAAGGATTTCCGGTACATCTCACCCGGGTCAATAGTGGCAACGACGCTCTTTATCATCACCTCTCTCGCCTTCTCAGCCTATGTAAATAACTTCGGACAGTACAATAAGCTGTATGGTTCCATAGGAACGCTTATCATCATTCTGATCTGGCTGTACCTGAACTCTGTGGCCCTTCTGGTAGGGTTCGAGCTGAATGTCAGCATCAGGGCCGCCACCTGCAGCAAATCGCCGGCAGACAGGTAATCGGCCGGGGCACGGGCGGAAGATGAATCCCAACATACAGGTAACAGGCCGGGGCACGGACGGAAGGTGTACCCCTGCATTACAGCTGTTACGTGCAGCAGGGCACCGGGGTAATAGGCAGTCTGTTAACTTGTTATATGGACCCTTCCAGGCTACCCGCAGTGCAGGTGCTCCTTCACCAGCTTCGCTATGGCCTCGTTGTTGCCGTAGAGCTCTTCGCTAAGGCTCTTGTCATTGTATGACCTGAGCTTCGCCGCGAGGTTGTCAATCACTCCTGCCGGGAAGACCCCGTCCTTCTCGAAGTGGCTCCTCAGGCTGAGCAGCGCATCGGCCGAATCCCAGCATGATGCAGGGAGCGACTCAAGCTTCTTCGCCTCGGCCTTCTTCTTCTCCTTGAAAATATTGTAGTCGACATATAGCCTCTCAGCCATCTCCAGCGCTCCGGGCATCTCCAGCCCGTGCTGTATGGCCATGGCTATGCCTGCCATCAACATGTAGATGTCAGCCGAGCCGTCAGGAGACCGCAGCTCAACGGTCTGCCTTGAGATCTTGTCAGCCTCGCCTGACGGCTCAGCCGGGTTGGCATCATGAATCATATGAGAGGCACCAAGCCAGCCCAGTGGCACCCTCACCAGTACCGACCGGTTACGATCGCCCCAGCAGATGTTCGTCGGCGCCTCCTGGTGCGGTACGAGCCTGAGGTACGAGGTGGGAATGGTGTTGCCGAAAGCCGTCAGACCCTTGCTCAGATCAAGAATCCCGGCGATCATCTTCCTCGCAGTGTCACTCAGCCTTCCGTTTTCTATCATCACGTTACGGCCACCCTGCTCGAGCATCAGGTGGATATGCATCCCTGAACCGGCTTTGCCTACGGTGATCTTCGGGGCGAAGCTGATCTCCACACCGTACTCATAACCCAGCATACGCAGTATCCACTTGGCAATGATTATATGTTCAACAGCCTGTTCAAGAGGCACATGCAGAAACTCAATCTCATGCTGCTCAAAGTCATCACCATCTTTTGAGAAGCTACCCACCTCGGAGTGGCCATACTTGATATGGCATCCGGCCCTGGCGCAAAGCTCCAGCGCCTCAACACGCAGATCCTCAAACTTGGCAAAGGGCTTCGACTGATGATATCCCTTCTGGTCAAACAGAGGATAAAGCTCATCGCTCTCAGACCTTACATAATATTCCAGCTCTCCCAGGGCCCTGATGGTGAACCCCGTGGCAGCAGTAAACCTCTTTATCGCTTTGCGAAGTATATACTCCGGAGAGCTTTCAAGAGGCTTCCCCTCTGAATTGTAAAATGAACAAAGGATCTCAAGCGTGGGTGTCTGGGTGAACGGATTGACAAATGCGGTGCGATAACGCGGCATCACATATAGATCACTGGACCCGGCTTCAATAAATGAAAAGAGGCTTGAACCGTCAACACGCTCACCGGCAGTGAGTATGGAAGCAAGATGATCACGGCTGTAAGGGACAAAATTCAGCGACTTGAGCTTGCCGTCACCTGCTGCATACCTGAAATTGACCATCTTAATGCCCTTGGCCTCTATGAACCTGATGATGTCATCAGATGTGAACTGGTCTGCCGGCTTCCTGAGAAACTGAACCAGCTCATTGCGGCTCATAAGTATATCATTGCTCATCATTTGCTACTTTTAATGATGGGCAAATCTAAAAATTTATAGATACAAAAAGCACCACCTTTGTCATAAATGAATATACTCTTTCTCCTGACAGGCCTTGTTAGTGATTTTTTTCTACTTTTGGTCCGCACAACGGACCCGGATGAAAAAGCTGTTATTTATTGCCGCCATCATTGTTCTCTCATCATGCCAGAGGGATAAGGGGCTCGACTGGTTTTCCACCGCGAAGGCCGGCGAATACTTCAGGCTGGTGGAGCAGGTATGCAACAGTGACAACGGCATGCTCTGGGGAGAGAACCTCTACGGGCCTGTCATGTACGTCGACAACCGCAACCGGGCCATCTATGCCAACGTGGCTGACAAGGAGGATAACCTGAAGGCCCGTGACGGGATCTTCACCGGGATTTTGCCAAAAGAGAGAATCATTACCAACAACATGATAGAGTTCGGGGGTGTCAGGTATGCCATGGTGCCGCTTCCGGAGACGGAGGACAGCTACCGCATGGTTACCCGCACCGTGCACAGCCTCTTTCACTGCTTCCAGGAGCGCCATGGACTGAAGCCATCAACCTTCAGCACCAGGCACCTGAATGACAGGAATGCGAGGCTCTACCTAAAGCTCGAATGGAAGGCACTGACTTATGCCATCGGCTCATCGGGAGAGACACGCAACCAGGCCATCCGCGATGCACTGGTATTCCGTGGCGCCAGACGCGAGCTCTTCCCCGAAGCCATCACTGACGAAAATAAGTTCGAAAATTACGAGGGTCTGACCACCTTCACCTATATAAAATTATGCACATCGGGCCCCGAGGAGATGAGAAAGAGAATCCTCGAATATCTGGACAGGATTTATCAGAATAACTCCTATGCCTGGGGATACGGGTTTGTTCACGGTGCTCTTTATGCCACACTTCTCAACGACAAAGACTTCGATTTCAAGCAGATACAACAGTCGGACTTTGACCTTGGCAAGGCTGCGCTTGAGGCTTATAACGTAACCCTCCCGGAAGTCTGCCGCGACGTTGCAGGCTCCCTGGCCATGAACTACGACATACAGGCTATCAGGGTGGAAGAGAGCGAGCGCGAGGAGATGATCAATGAAAACATTCGCCGTATTGTGACAACCTTCAACGAGAAGCCCGTGGTGACCATCACCATGGAGAGCCCGAACTTCAGCTTCGAGCCTGAGGATATCCATTTCCTTGATACCCTCGGCACCCTCTATGAGAGACTGCGCGTCTCCGACAACTGGGGGAGACTGGCGGTTGATGAGGGCGGAGCCCTGCTTACCAATGATCTGCATACGCTGAGGGTCACAGCCAAGGAGATAGTGGTGGAAAAAACCCATCTCTCAGGCGCCGGCTGGCACCTGGTGCTCAATGACGGATGGCAGGCAGTTGTGGCAGGCGACGGCAGCTATAACGTAACGAAAAAGTAGCCCTCCCGCTTTGCGGGACTGC
>DCSU01000128.1:34770-43096 GCA_002325785.1 Bacteroidales bacterium UBA1458
ACTGCGTCGCTTCGCTCCTTGTGCGCTCTGCACCCTATTTTCTGCTCTTAAGGTGCGCGAGGCTCTCGTGAAGCGTGGCAATTTTCGTCCGGGCATCAGCCTCCTTCTTCCTCTCAAGCGCCAGTACCTTTTCCGGTGCATTGGCGACGAACTTTTCATTCGAGAGCTTCTTCATGACCGCAGCGAGGAACCCTTCCGTATAGATAAGTTCCTCCTCGAGCTTCCGGATCTCCTCCTCATGGTCAATGCCGGAAGTGAGCGGGACGAAGAACTCTGAGGTGTGTATCCTGAAGGAGGCAGCGCCTTCAACCTTGCCGTCAACAATCCTTATCTCCGAGAGATTGCACATCCGGATGATTACCTGGTCAAACTCCGTTCCGGTGGTGCCGGCAACAGCACAGAGAACCAGCGGCTCCCTGACAGGTATATTCCTCTCTTTGCGGATTGCCCTGACTGCAGTGACGATCTCCCTTGCCGTTTCAAAGCGGGTGAGCATGCCGGCTTCATATGGTGCGGGAAGAGGCATCTGCGAAACCATAATACTCTCTCCGTCCTTTCTCTCTCCAAGCCTCTGCCATATCTCTTCCGTAATAAAGGGCATGAACGGATGGATGATCTTCATCAGCGTCTCAAAAATCTCAAGGGTGGCCCGGTGCGTCTTACTGTCCATGGGCTCCTTGTACCCCGGTTTTATGATCTCGAGATACCATCCTGAGAAGTCATCCCAGAAGAGCTTATATGCCTGCATCAGAGCATCGGAGATACGGTAACGCACAAAGTTGTCATCAATATCTGCCAGCGTCTTGCTGATTGTATCCTGCATCCAGTGCACAGCAGCCTTTGATGAAGCGGGCTGTTCTATCGTTTCATCGGTGGGCATGGTTATTACCAGCCGGAACGCGTTCCATATCTTATTGGCGAAATTGCGCCCCTGCTCCGGCAGGCTGTCATCATAGAGAAGGTCATTCCCGGCAGGAGAACAGAGCAGCATCCCTACCCTTACCCCGTCAGCTCCGTACTTCTCCATCAGCGTGATAGGATCAGGTGAGTTGCCGAGCGATTTCGACATCTTGCGCTTCTGCTTATCGCGAACGAGCCCGGTGAGGTAAACATCATGGAACGGCTCACGGCCGCGATACTCATACCCTGCTATGATCATCCTGGCAACCCAGAAGAACAGGATCTCCGGGGCAGTTACAAGTACATTCGAGGGATAGTAATAGTTGATATCAGCGTTGTTCGGTTCATTGATGCCGTTGAAACAGGTTATGGGCCAGAGCCACGATGAGAACCAGGTATCAAGGACATCTTCATCCTGCCTCAGGTCTGACTTCTGTAGATCCTTTCTGCCGCTTGCCTTGCGCGCCATTTCAAGGGCCTCCTCTTCGGTTTCGGCAACAACAAACTCGTTATTATTGTAGTAGTATGCCGGGATGCGTTGCCCCCAGAACAGCTGCCTGCTGATGCACCAGTCGCGTACATTCTCCATCCAGTGCCTGTAAACATTCTTGTACTTGTCGGGATAGATATTCACCGTGTCGTCCATGACAGCATCAAGAGCCGGTTTGGACAGATCCTTCATATTCAGGAACCACTGCATTGACAGTTTGGGTTCAATCACGGCATGGGTGCGCTCTGAGCGTCCGGCCTTGTTCATATAATCCTCCACCCTGACGAGGGCGCCTGTCCTGCTGAGCTCCTCCTCAGCAAGCGTCCGGGCCTCGAATCGGTCTATGCCGACAAACATGCCTGCCCTGTCGCTGATTGTACCGTTATCATTGAATATGTCGATTGTCTCGAGGTTATTCTTCACCCCTATCTCATAGTCATTGATGTCATGCGCGGGAGTGATCTTCAGGCATCCTGTGCCGAACTCCTTATCTACATATTCGTCATAGATGAATGGTACCTCACGTCCGGTCATGGGCACAATTACATGCTTTCCTTTCATGCCGGCATAGCGTTCATCCGTAGGGTTGGCGCATACTGCCGTATCGCCGAGGATGGTCTCCGGCCTTGTGGTAGCGACGGTGATATAATTGTCTTCTCCTACTATCTTATAGCGGACATAGTACAGTTTCGACTTTTCCTCGGTATAGATAACCTCCTCATCCGATACGGCCGTCAGGGCCTGCGGATCCCAGTTGACCATACGTACGCCTCTGTAAATAAGGCCCTTTCTGTAAAGGTCAATAAAAACCCTGATTACCGACTTGTACCGTTCGTCATCCATGGTGAAGAGGGTGCGGTCCCAGTCGCATGAGGCTCCCAGTCTCTTAAGCTGCTCAAGGATGATGCCACCGTGCTTGTGTGTCCACTCCCATGCGTGGCCTATGAATTCCTCCCTTGACAATGACTTCTTGTCAATTCCCTCGCTGCGCAGCTTGGCCACCACCTTTGCCTCGGTGGCGATGCTGGCATGATCAGTGCCCGGCACCCAGCAAGCGTTGTAGCCAAGCATGCGGGCACGTCTGATAAGCACATCCTGGGTGGTGTTGTTGAGCATGTGTCCCATATGCAGGACTCCCGTTACGTTTGGCGGAGGAATGACAATGGTATAAGGCTGCCTGTGGTCAGGGACACTGCGGAAAAAACCCTTCTCCATCCAGTAACTGTACCATCGGTTCTCCGCTGCTGCGGGCTCATATTTTGAAGGAAGATCGGTCATGGGATTTGCGATTGTCAATTTGCGGGCAAAATTAACATTTTGTTGCCATTATGGAAAAAGGTGAGCGGCCTTATGCGGAATATCATGGATCATCATGGTAAAGTAAGCGGCCTTATGCCGAAAATCATGGTTCATCATTGTAAAGTGAGCAGCCTTATGCCGAAAATCATGGTTCATGAAAGTGAATTTGAATACATTTGTGCTTGGTTTTTTAATGTTTGTAAATTAAGCAAGTCATGCCAAAGATCTCAGAAAAAGCCGGGAAGATGCCGGCATCGCCGATACGCAAACTCGTACCCTATGCCGAGGAGGCAAAACGCCGGGGTGTAAAGGTATATCACCTGAATATCGGCCAACCCGATATCCACACTCCCGAACTGGCGCTGCAGGCCCTGAAGAACATGGAGCTGAAAGTCATTGAATACAGCCACTCTGCAGGCAACGAGTCGTACCGCCGCAAGCTGGCTGAGAGCTACAGGAAGATCGATATCGACATTGACCATACCGAGATCATAGTCACCACCGGCGGCTCGGAAGCTGTTATGTTCGCATTCATGTCATGCCTTAACCCCGGAGAAGAAGTGATCACCTTTGAACCCTTCTACGCCAACTATAACGGCTTTGCCACCTCGGCCGGCGTGACCATCGTTCCGGTCAGGTCATACATAGAGGAGGATTTTGCACTGCCTCCCATTGCTGACATCGAAAAGAAAATAACACCGAAGACGAAGGCAATCATGATATGCAACCCGAGCAACCCTACGGGTGCCCTCTATTCGAAGGAAGAACTGATGCAACTGCGCGATATCGTGAAGAAGCATGATCTCTTCCTCTTCTCCGACGAGGTCTACAGGGAGTTCTGCTACGGTTCCGAACATTTTTCAGCGATGCAGCTTGAGGGGATTAGGGATAATGTTGTGCTTCTCGACTCCGTCTCAAAGCGCTACAGCATGTGCGGCGTGCGCATAGGTGCGCTGATAACACACAACAAGGAGGTGCTGTCCGCAGCTCTTAAATTTGGCCAGGCGCGTCTCTGCCCTCCGGGGCTGGGACAGCTCGTTGCTGAGGCTGCCATTGACACCCCGAAGGAATATTTCACGGAGGTATATGACGAATATATCGCCCGTCGCGACTTCATGGTCGACGCCCTCAACAGAATGCCAGGTGTCTATTGTCCGCTTCCGCGCGGCGCCTTCTACACGGTGGTGAAGTTGCCGATAGACGACTCCGACCGGTTTTCACAGTGGCTGCTCGAGGATTTCAGCTACAAGAACCAGACGGTGATGCTTGCACCTGCAACAGGATTTTACTTCACTCCCGGGGCCGGCAAAAATGAGGTCCGAGTAGCCTACGTGCTGAAGATAGACGACCTCCGCAAGGCAATGGAGACCCTGGCCGAGGCGCTGAAGGTCTATCCCGGAAGAATTTTGCCCTGATGTCCACCGGAACCTTCATAGCCCGCCGCCTGATAAAGGAACGAAGCCAGGGTACCGCTTTCTCTCGCCCCATAAACGTGATTGCAATAATCGGGATTGCGCTCGGACTGGCTGTGATGATACTGGCCGTGGCTATCCTCACGGGCTTCAAACAGCAGATACGCGATAAGGTGGCCGGCTTCGGGGCTCACATCCAGGTGGTGAACTTCGACGCGAACATATCATATGAGACTGTACCCGTCAGCGCCAGCCAGCCATTCATTGACAAACTGAAAGACCACCCGGGCATCAAAAACATTCAGGTCTTCGCCACCAAGGCCGGCATCATCAAGACCGATGACAATATCCAGGGAGTGGTGCTCAAGGGCATCGGCAGCGACTACGACTGGAGCTTCTTCGAGTCAAACATGCTGGAGGGAGAGACGGTGACCGTAAGTGATACGGCCAGAACCGACAACGTCATCATATCAAAGAAGGTGGCAGACATGCTCGGACTGAAACTGGGCGACGACTTCTCGATGTTCTTCGTGCAGGACCCGCCCCGCATGCGCAAATTCACCATACAGGGAATCTATGAGACCAGCCTCGAGGAGTTCGATAAGACCTATTTATTCTGCGATATAGACCACATACGCAGTCTCAACGGCTGGGAAGAGGAACAGGTGAGCGGATTCGAGGTCTTCATAAACGATTTCGACGAGCTTGACGCTATGACGGATGTCGTTCGCGATGCCATTGGATACAAGGTGTCCGGAGAGGAAGAACAGCTCAAGGTAACCAACATCAGGGGCAGATACCCACAGATTTTCGACTGGCTCGGATTCCAGGACACAAACGTAATCATCATCCTGATACTGATGATCCTCGTCGCAGGTTTTAACATGATATCCGGACTTCTGATACTGATCCTCGAAAAGACAAACATGATAGGTGTATTGAAAGCGATGGGATCAGGGAACAAGCTCATCCGCAACATCTTCCTCTACCAGGCGGCATGGCTCACTGCTAAGGGCCTACTCTGGGGCAATGTAATAGGACTGGGTCTTGCGCTGCTTCAGATGAAGACCGGAATCATCTCACTTGACCCCTCGTCATACTACCTGAAAAGCGTTCCTGTCAACCTTGATCCCCTCCATATTATCCTCCTGAATGCCGGAACAATGATCGCAATCATTCTCATGTTGCTTATACCATCTCAACTCATCGCCAGGATAACTCCTGTCAAAGCGATCAGATATAACTGACCATGAACGTGTTACAAGCTTAATATTATTAAGCGGAACCCCTTTTAACACATATGTTATTTTTATCCGGCTGTGTTTATTTTTTAAACCGTAGCCTGACAAATCAAACATAATTTAAAGTCGCCGGAGGCAATTACGGCACAGGGTAAAAGTTACGCAAACTTTCTTTATTCGGGCACTTCCATAATTCGACGCTTGTGCTTAAATTGCAGTGACAATGTCCTGCCATATGACCAGAATCAACCCGAGGAAGAATTACGAGAAGACAAGAGAAGAGATCGGTTTTGTCACCCGTAAAGAGGCGACGCTTAATGATTATAAGCGTATAGGGTTCAAATCGGGCCTCGAGGTGCATCAGCAGCTGAAGACGAAGAGCAAGCTCTTCTGTCGCTGCCCGGCAGGGATATTTCACGGTCACGATGAGTACGATGCTGAGGTCATCCGTCATATGAGGCCCACCCTCAGCGAGTTGGGGGTTTATGACGGCACCGCACTGATGGAGTTCCGTACCCGAAAGGAGATAACCTACCGTCTCAATAACCAGACCGCCTGCACCTATGAAGTTGATGACACTCCCCCCTTTCCTATTGACATGGAGGCGCTGGAGATATCCATAAGCATTGCCCTGGCGGCAAAGATGAATATCGTGGGCGAGGTACATATCACCAGGAAACAGTACCTTGACGGCAGCATCCCTACAGGCTTCCAGCGCTCGGCCATAATCAGCGTGGAAGGTGAACTGCAACTCAAAAGCAAGAAGGTGAGGCTGATACAACTGAGTCTCGAGGAGGACTCGTGCCGCGAGGTCTCCGATATCGGCCACAAGAGGATATACAAGACTGACCGCCTCGGCATGCCGCTGATAGAGACAGTGACTTACCCCGACTGCCTCACGCCTGATGAGCTGGCCGAAGCAGGCGAATACATCAGGTTCCTCAACCGCAGCACAGGAATGGTGCGCACCGGCATGGGGGCAGCACGCGAGGATGTAAACGTAAGCTGCGAAGGGGGAAACAGGGTTGAGATCAAGGGTGTAGCACACATTAAATGGATCCCGGAACTATCTCACAACGAAGCTTTCAGACAGTACGCCCTGCTTAACATCCGGAGCAAGCTTCAGAAGATAATAGCCGATCCTGCCGCGTGGTCACTGAAAACCAGGGAGATAACGGAAAGCGAATCGCGGTTCCATTTTGCACCCGTGCGTGCGGCACTCGATCGCGGGGAGAAGGTGATGGCCCTCAACCTGCCGGGCTGCAGAGGTATCCTCTCACACTTCACTCAGCCGGAACATATTTTTGCGGAAGAGCTGAGCGACAGGCTGAAGGTCATAGCCTGCATAGAGAAACCAAATATGATACACTCGGAAGAGATCGCCGAAAACAATTTCAACAGCCTCTTTGCGGAGGTGGCTATTTGGCTCTCGGCAGCACCCGATGACGCACAGTTGATCCTGTGGGGCCCCGAGGCAGATATTCCTACCGCCATTGAAACCGTCGACGAGCGCATCCGCATAGCGCTTAACGAAGTGCCAAATGAGACCCGCAAGTCCTTTGAGGACGGAACAACGATGTTCGAGAGAGTCCTGCCGGGCCGTGACCGCATGTATCCTGATACTGACTCCCAACCAATACCAGTGACGACTGAGATGCTCGACAGGCTGGCGAAAAATCAGCCGGTGGACATCTCTCTGCGGTTCCGTCAGATGAAGGAGTGGGGTATTCCCGAGGATACATGGCACTATCTGCTGAGCAAAAACCTGGTGGTTGTGGTTGAAAGGATATGCAACGACTTCAGGTTTGACCACCGCGAAATAGGTGCAATCATCGGACACCGTTTCCGCAGTCTGGAGGGACGTGGCCGTGTGGCCAGGGGATTCACATATGAGAGGCTATACGACCTCTTCGCCTTTCTTAAAAAAGAGCAGCTGCTGCCACCAGTGGCACGTCTCATGCTTCCCGGCGTTGTCTCATCAGCCGAACCCGATTTTAAAAAGATACTGGATGCGACCGGCTTCGCACCGGCACCCATGGATGAGATCATGGCCGAGGTGAAAGAGTTGGGGAAAAAGTTTGCAGAGATAAGTTATAACGGCAACAGTGCGGCATCGGTCAACTGGGTAATGGGACAGATCCACAGGAGGGCGATAGGCACCATGAGACTGGCCGGGGTGAGAAAAGAGGTGTCTGAAATTCTGGAGGTTAGATAGATAAAGCTATGTCGGAAGATTTTTTTCAGGGATATAAGGGCGAAGCACTGGCAGTACTTAAAAAGTATAATGTCAGGGTATGGGGCCTGGCTGAGATAGAGACCACGCGGGGCATCTTCAAGGGAACGGTGCTTCCACGGGCAGAGAACAATGACGACCTCCATATCGTAATAAAGATTGAGAGTGGTTACAATGTCGGGATCGATATCACCACTGTCATTAGCATGACCGAGACAGGCTATAAAAAAGCCAATTACCAGATCCCCGAAAAAGCATTTCCCTACTCTGATGATAAGCCCACGGTGAAGCTTCTGGGTACCGGAGGCACCATCGCCTCACGGCTCGACTACAGGACAGGAGCTGTAATACCCGCCTTCTCTCCCGGTGAACTTTACGGCGCCGTGCCTGAACTGGCCGATATATGCAATATCCACACTGAGAAACTCTTCGGCGTATTCAGTGAGAATATGGGTCCTGACCAGTACATGACCCTCGCAAGGGCCATAGGTAAGGAGATAGAAGGCGGGATTGACGGGATAGTTATCGGACACGGCACCGACACCTTGCATCATACGGCCGCTGCCCTCTCATTCATGGTGCAGAATCCCCCTGTACCCATCATCCTGGTGGGCTCGCAGAGGTCATCTGACAGGCCTTCTTCCGATGCCGCCCTCAACCTCATCCACGCCGCCACGGCGGCAGGACATGGCGACATAGCCGAGGTGATGGTATGCATGTTCGGCCCGACAAGCGATGAGTACGGGTTCCT
>DCSU01000128.1:43110-43618 GCA_002325785.1 Bacteroidales bacterium UBA1458
ATCGGCGACATACCTGTGGCAACGGTCAGGCGCGGGGAGGTGAAGCCAATGAAACCGGGCTACAACCCGCGCCGCAAGGACAGAAATGTCACCATAATGCCCTATTTCAACGAGAATGTGACAATGACCTACTTCTATCCACACATGAAGGTTGAGGTGTTCCACTCACTCATCGACATGGGATATAAGGGAATAATAATAGTAGGTACAGGACTGGGGCACGTGAACAGGGAGTTATACCCTGCCATTGAAAGAGCACAGAGGGAGAATGTGGCCGTCTATATGACGCTCCAGACCATCTGGGGTTACGTGCATATGTTCGTTTATGAGACCGGTCGCGATATGATGGCAAAGGGAGTAATTCCGCTGGGTAATATGCTTCCGGAGGTAGCCTGGGCCAAGCTGGGCTGGGCGCTGGGGCAGACGGATGACCTGGAGGAGGTCAGGAAGATCATGTTAACTCCGGTTGTTGATGAGATAACGGAGCGCGAGCCCTATAATGGCTACC
>DCSU01000154.1:0-11428 GCA_002325785.1 Bacteroidales bacterium UBA1458
CTGGCTGAGATTGCCGTGGCCACAGCAAGAACCACGAAGGCTATAGTAGGCGTTGAGCCTAAAGTGGCCCTGCTCAGCTTCTCAACCATGGGCAGTGCGAAACACCCGCTGATCGACAAGGTTGTGAGCGCCACGAAGATGGCAAAGGAGATGGCGCCGGAATTCATGTTCGAGGGTGAGCTTCAGGCTGACGCAGCCCTGATTGAGGCTATTGGACAGAAAAAGGCTCCGGGAAGCAAGATAGCTGGCAAAGCAAATGTCCTGATATTCCCCAATCTTGAATGCGGAAATATTGCCTATAAACTTGTCGAGCGTCTTGCTCATGCACAGGCAATAGGCCCCGTTCTGCAGGGTATGGCAGCGCCGATAAACGACCTCTCAAGGGGATGCTCGGTGAGTGATATTATTAACGTAGTCGCCATAACTGCCAACCAGGCAGCCGGCATCACCAGACAATAACCAGACAATGACAATTCTTGTACTAAACTGCGGCAGTTCCTCTATTAAGTATCAGCTGTTTAACATGTCAAACAATGCCGAGGTCCTGGCAAAAGGGCTCATTGAACGCATCGGCCTTACCGATGGCATCCTTACCCATAAGCCAATAGGAAAGGACAATTACAAGGTGGTTCTTGACATACCTGACCATACCATTGGCATCAATATGGTCATGGAAGCTCTTGTCCATCCCGTCCACGGTGTAATTAAGTCTATTGGCGAGATAACGGCTGTAGGTCACAGGGTGGCGCACGGCGGTGAAAACTTCAAGGAATCGGTCCTCATCGACAATGATGTCAAGCGAAACATAGAGAATTGTGCCGAGCTGGCACCACTCCACAATCCCGCACACCTCAAGGGGATTTTGTCATGCGAAAAGCTCCTGCCGGGAATACCCCAGGTAGCTGTCTTTGACACATCCTTCCATCAGACGATGCCGGACTATGCGTTCATGTACGCCATTCCTTACGAGTACTATGAGAAATACAGGATCCGCAAATACGGATTCCACGGAACAAGTCACAGGTTCGTTGCTGAAAAAGCATGCAAGATGCTAAAAATGGATCTCTATAATTCAAAGATCATCACCTGCCACCTTGGTAACGGAGCTTCAATAACCGCTATCGAGAACGGTAAATCGATAGACACCTCCATGGGATTTACCCCTGTCGATGGCCTGATCATGGGCACCCGCACCGGTGAGATCGATCCGGGAGTGCTGCTCTACCTGGCAGATAAAGAAGAACTTAGCGTCAGCGGCGTTAATAATATGATCAATAAGAAGAGCGGCATGGCCGGTATCTCGCAGCTTTCGTCGGACATGCGCGACCTGGAGATTGCGGCCAATGAGGGTAACCCAAAGGCCCTGCTTGCACTGAATATGTATGCCTACAAGATCAAGAAGTTCATTGGCGCCTATGTTGCTGCCCTGAACGGACTTGACCTGCTTATCTTCACGGCCGGGGTGGGTGAAAACGACTTCAACGCAAGGAAGCTGATCTGCACCGGCATGGAATACCTGGGAATTGATATAAACACCGAAATAAATCACGGCGTCAAGGGGAAAGACCTGGTAATCTCCAAACCCAATTCAAAAGTAAAGGTAATGGTGGTCACTACCGATGAGGAATTTGTGATTGCATCAGATACTAAAGCAATAGTTGAGAAACTACATCACTAAATCCTTTATATCATGGTCTTAAAGCACTTGTACGAACTGAAGGAACTGCTTGTTGACAAGCCCACCAGAAGGATGGTCCTTGCAGCAGCCCAGGACCACTATTCACTCACCTCAGCTATCATGGCAGCCCGGGATGGTTTCATTGAACCTATACTTGTCGGCGACAAGGAGGCCGTGCAGAAAATTGCATCGGACCACAACCTTGACCTCAGCGGACTGCGGATGATACATGAGCCTGATACTGATATGGCCGTGGAGATAGCCGTAAAAATGGTGCGTAGTAACCAGGCCGATATTCTGATGAAGGGCAAGGTGGGCACCTCCTCCCTGCTGAAGGCTGTGCTGAACAAGGAGTGGGGATTGAGGTCAGGTGCGCTTCTATCTCATTTTGCGATCTTCGAGATAGAGGCATACCACAAACTGATTGCAGTAACTGATGTGGCAATGAATATTGCACCCAACCTGCAGGATAAGATCTCCATTGTGAATAACTCCGTGGCATGCTTGAACAAATTAGGGATTGACATGCCCAAAGTGGCAGTGCTTGGTGCCGTGGAGATGGTTAGTGAGAATATGCAGGCCACCCTTGATGCAGCCCTGTTGTCGAAGATGAACCAGCGCGACCAGATCAGGCATTGCCTCATTGACGGGCCCCTGGCCTTTGACAATGCCATCAGCCTCGAGAGCGCCATCCATAAAGGCATCAGGAGCGATGTGGCAGGCGATACCGACCTGTTGCTTATGCCTGACATTGAGGTTGGTAATGTACTCTACAAGTCGCTCGTCTTCTTCGCCCATGCCGGTGTGGCAGCAGTCATCCTGGGGGCAACGGCACCCATAGTGCTTACTTCACGCAGCGACTCCGATCAGGCTAAGTACTATAGCATACTCCTTGCCGCAGCAATCGCCAGACCCGACTGAGATGATTACCAGCCTCGTACAGATGGCTGAAACCGTCAGGTCAGCCGGTAAGAAAAGGAGGATAGCAGTAGCCTGGGCACAGGATCCAAACACTGTTGGAGCTTTGTACAGAGCTGTAAGCGAGGGGTTTGTCGAGGCGCTGATGATCGGTCGGAGAGAACAGATACTCACAACCTGCAGGGAGACGGGTGCCGATCCGGGTCGATTTACAATAATTGAGACTGACAATGAAAAGGCCGCCGCAGAACTGGCTGTCCAAATGACCCGTTCCGGCGAGGCTGATATTGTCATGAAGGGCCTCGTGGGTACCGATAAGTTTCTGAGGGCGGTGATGGACAGGGAGAAGGGGCTTCTGCCTCCTAAGGCAGTTATGAGCTACGTCTGCGCCGTGGAGATACCGGCTTATCGTAAATTACTCTTTATCACCGATACTGCAGTCATTCCGTTCCCTGATCTCGATCAGAAGGTTGCCATGGCTGAGTATGCCATTGCGATGGCCCGCAGATTCGGCATCGAAAAGCCTTCGGTGGCGCTGATAGGAGCATCCGAGAAGGTAAGCAGCCACTTCCCGAATACGCTCGACTATTCTGTTATGTGCAAGATGGCTGAGCGCGGACAGATATCGCCTTGCGTCATGGACGGACCCGTAGACCTCTTCCTGGCTTGTGATCCTTTGAGCGTGATGATCAAGGGAGTTGATACCCCGCTGGCCGGAAATGCTGATATACTGCTCTTTCCGTCACTTGAGGCATGCAATCCGTTCTACAAGGGTCTGATGCTTTTCGGCGGGGGAGAGCTGGCCGGCATGATATGCGGTACCACCAAGCCTGTGGTGCTCATGTCAAGGAGTGAAAGCGAACTGTCAAAATACTATTGCGTGGCACTGGCATGCCTGATGGCATAGCCAATAAACTGAAAATCATGAAGGAAAAACTAATACTGGCTGTTAATCCCGGCTCAACCAGCACCAAGTTTGCATTGTATGACGGCGACGAATTGCTGTTTGATAAGACACTGAGGCACACTGCACAGGAGCTTGAAGGCTTCCGGCGGGTGACTGATCAGCTGCCTTTCAGATACCAGGTGATAATGGAGGCTCTCCGGGCAGCTGGAACAGACCTTACGATGATCTCTGCCGTCGTGGGCAGGGGAGGACTGGTAAACCCGATAGAATCGGGTATCTATGAGGTTAATGAACTGATGAATAGCCACCTTACAGAGGCTGTTAACGGAGAGCATGCCAGTAACCTGGGGGCATTGCTGGCAGATATGATGGTGGCTTCAATGCCCGTTGCAAAAGCTTATATAGTTGACCCCGTGGTTGTTGATGAGCTTGAGCCTGTAGCGCGACTCTCGGGGCACCCGCTTATAAGCCGGAGATCGATATTTCATGCCCTTAATCAGAAAGCGGTGGCAAGGATTTATGCTGCCTCCCTGGGAAAGGAGTATGAGGATATGAACCTCGTGGTGGCACACATGGGCGGAGGGATCAGTGTAGGTGCACACCGGCACGGGAAAGTGGTGGATGTTAACAATGCCCTCAACGGCGACGGACCCTATTCGCCTGAGCGTAGCGGCGGACTGCCTGCAGCGCAGCTGGCTGAGCTATGCTTCAGCGGAAGGTACACTATGGCTGAGGTTAAGACCATGATTGCCGGCAAAGGTGGCATGGTGGCATACATGGGCACGAACAGTTTCCTGGATGTTTGCAACCGGGCCGATGAGGGCGATGAGCTGGCGACATTGGTAGTATCAGGATGCAGTTATCAGACAGCCAAGGAGATAGGAGCGATGTCGGCTGTGCTTGGCGGAGAAGTGGATGCCATTATTCTGACCGGAGGCATGGCCAATGATCCGGGTCATGTGGAAAGAATCAGGGTCATGGTGAAGAGTATAGCTCCTGTATTTGTTTATCCCGGCGAGGACGAGCTGAAGGCCTTGGCTTTTAACGGATTCCTTGCAGTCACCGGCCGGATTGTTGTCAAGGCATACAGGGGTTAGGAGTCGAAAGTCTCAAGGATTTGCGATTTGCGATTTGCGATTTTTAATTAAATCGACAATCGACAATCGACAATCGAAAATTCCATAGTGCTGCCTGCCTAAGGCACTGAAACCGCCACCGGCAGTATCTTCCCGTTGAAGTACTTATTCCCGTTGACCGCAAAGTCGGCAATGAACGCCCCCATATCTGAAGGAGTTACCGGCGCTTTGTATCCCGGGAACGCCCGGCCTAACATCTCAGTCTGAACGGCACCCAGACAGAGACAATTGAACGATATACCCCTGTCGGCATACTCTGTTGCCAGGCATTCGGTAAGTATGGCAAGGGCGCCCTTTGCAGCACTGTAAAATGATAACCCTGAGAACTTGAGACTACCCTGGTAGCCGCCCATGCTTCCAATGTTCACAACATGTGATCCCTTAATCATTAGCGGCAACAGACCAGCTGTCAGCATTGCGGCTGAGGTGAAATTAACAGACACCAGTGATGCAATATCCTCTTCACTGTGCTCCTCGAAAGGCTTGTTGACCAGGTAACCGGCATTGTTCAGCAGTATGTCAATACTTCCTGTCTCTTCGCTAAGCCTGTTTTTAAGCTCTCTGAGAGATGAACTGCCGCCGGTGATATCCAAAGCCACCGGTAGGATATTCCCGCCCCGGCATTCATCTGCAAGGCTCCTGAGCGACTCCGCGTTGCGGGCAACTGCATAAATCCTGTTCCGGGCTTCGCCGGCAAGCCTGAGGGCAACTTCCCGGCCGATGCCCGAGGATGCTCCTGTTATGACTATATTCATCTTATGATCAGTATTTTAGTCTGTTTTTTAGCATTTTATCCGGGAACAACTACTGTAAATGTACTAATTTTGATTTTATTTGTACCCTCAAAATGAGGTGCCTCCACAAAATGAAGAAGAGCCTGATAATGATAGCCTGCCTGCTGCTAACCCTTGCAGCGGTTGCCCAGGAATATGGGACACGAGTACCTGAGGATAATCCCCCGGTAAAACAGCGTCTCTTTTTTGGCGGATCGTTCGGACTTCAGTTCGGAACTGTAACAAATATTGAAATATCCCCGCTGGTCGGGATATGGCTCCTGCCAAGAGTGGCAGTGGGCGCTGGACCGTCATTTCAGTACTATAAGGATCCTTACGGAAGCACTGTCATTTACGGCGGACGCACGATGCTCCAGATCACCCTGGTACAAGACTTGAACAATATTATACCACTGGGGTTAAATACAGGGATATTTGTGCAGGGCGAATATGAGGCGCTGAGCCTTGAAAAGTCCTTCTTCACAACCACACCGGAGAGTGAAGGTAGACTCTTTTACGGGAGCTTTCTTGCCGGTGCAGGATTATCCCAGCCAACAGGCAAAAGGTCGAGCATGAACATCACTTTCCTCTGGAGCGTGACAGGAAATGAATACGGAATTTATGACACCCCGGAGATCAGTATTGAGTTCTTTTTTTAATTCATATAACATTGATAAATATATTAAATATAAAATAATTATGAAACTTGAAAACGACAAATTTGTCTCACTTGTTTATACTCTTCACGAGGGTGACAAGGAGGGCAGGGTAATTGAAACTGTTGAGGAGGCTGCACCGATGAGTTTTGTCTTCGGCAATGGCAGATTGCTGCCTGGGTTTGAAGCAAACCTGGCTGGCCTTGAAGATGGAGCAGCATTTGATTTTCACCTGGCAGCCGCTGACGCTTACGGTGAGGTACGCGAAGAGATGGTTATAAGCCTTCCCCGGAATATCTTTGAGGATGAGGGTGTGCTGCGCAGCGAGATCTGCTACGTGGGAAACAACGTCCCCATGATGGATTCACAGGGCAACAGGATGAACGGAATCGTTGTTGAGATAGGAGATGCCTTTGTCAAGATGGATTTTAACCATCCGCTGGCTGGAACTGATCTTCATTTTTCAGGTCGGATTGTAGGTATCCGCGAGGCAACAGCTGAGGAGCTTGCCGTACCGGTGGCTTCAGGCGGTTGCTCATCCTGCGGCAGCCACAGCAGCGGTTGTGACGGTAACTGCGGCTGATCTCAGTCCTCAGTCCTCAGTCTTCAGTCCACAGTCAATCAATAAGTTAATGACTGCCGACTGAGGACTGCCGACTGAACTACTGCCTAGACCGTCAGCTGCTCCCCCTCTGACTTGGCAATGATCACCGCACCGCAGGTATCGCCGTAGACATTGATGGTGGTGCGGAACATATCCAGTATACGGTCGACCGCAAGGATGAGTCCTATGCCTTCCAGCGGCAATCCCACTGCATTCAGCACCACAGCCATCATGACAAGTCCTGCCATGGGTATGCCTGCCGATCCGATTGCAGCCAGAAGTGCTGTAAAAATCACCACCAGTTGCTGCCCGACGGTAAGGTCAATGCCATAGGCCTGGGCAATGAACATCACCGCTACACACTCATACAGGGCAGTACCGTTCATGTTGATGGTCGCTCCCAGTGGCAATGTGAAACTGGCTATCTTGTTTGACACACCGTCTTTTGTCTCCACAGTCTCCATCGTCAGCGGCAGAGTCGCATTTGATGACGAGGTGGAGAAGGCCGTAAGGAGCACAGTGGACATGTTTTTCATGTGCTTTATTGGATTGACCCTGCCCATCAGCTTAACCATCAGGGGCAGGGTTATGAACCCGTGAATGAGAAGCCCTGCCAGCACGGTAAGGAAGTACATACCCATGCTCCCCATTATCTCGCTGACATCGTTGCCCATATTGATCTGCTGGGAGATAACCTTTGCTATTATGCTGAAAACACCAAATGGCGTGAACCGGATTATGAACATGGTGATCTTCATGATCACATCCAGAATGGCATTGAGGACGTCCACAATCAGCAGGCGCGACTTCTCGCCTACGCGTGTGGTAAAGAAGCCGACGAGGACGGCAAAGAGGATGATGGAGAGCATTTGACCCTCAGCCATAGCCTTTATGACGTTAGATGGAACAATGTTGATCAGCGTCTGGCCAAAACTCTCCCTGCCTACTGCGATTTCCTCGAGCGGTACCTTCAGTCCGAGATCGGCCCCGATACCGGGCTTAATAAGCTGTACGAGAAGGAAGCCAGTAATAATTGCTATTAACGTTGAGAAGAGATAGTAGCCCATGGTCTTCAATCCCAGGCGACCCAGATTCTCGGCAGTCCCTACATTGGCCACCCCCGTAGATATGGAACAGAAAATAAGAGGTACAATGACCATGTTTAGGGCCCTGAGAAAAATATCCCCCATCCAGTTGGTGTACCTGGTAAGATGCGGGAAGAAATAGCCGAAAAGACCGCCTAACAAAAGCATTATCAGAATCTGCCAGTGCAGAGCAAGAGAGAACTTTCCTTTAACCATGATTGACGCAAATTTCTTTAAGGAACGGGCTTGTAAAGCGCCCGGAACTTTTTACCGGATGAAGATAATCAAAAGATTACTCCATAAAAGATGTTTTGCATTATGTTCCGCGATTCAAATATTTCAGGACAGAGGAGAGGGAAGGAGGGAATATTCAATTCTGAGCGACTTGAGGATAAACTGGAAAAGAAGTGAGATTCCCGCTCAACCCAGGTGTACTGTTATATCGAAATTTATCACGATTCACAAATGTAAACCAAGAATTATCATGCCAGATATACTAATGTAGTTACATGCGTAATCATTACGGATGTAGAGATGTAAATATTTGTTGCAATGAAATAAATAGAAAAATAAACCACTATAAATCAGTACTATAAATTAATTAACATGAATTATAGGTACATATGGTTAATGTGTTTGGCATATGATTGCTTTATAATTAAGTCAAATGTGTGCATTAAGTCTCTATATATCAATAATAAGTAGCTTCTAAACTCAAGTAATAGTACTTAAATATACGCCCACAGATGGCCTTTATTCCCTCTCCATACAGTCATGTAAATAGAAGCAAAAAAGTTACGGTTACATTTGTCACTAAAATTAAATTACACATGTAAAAGAAGTTATAATTACATTTGTAATAAATAATATATAAGATGAAAGAGCGAATCCTTGCGTTTTTACAGAACGAAAACAAGAGTTATGCGCAATTTGCTGAGGAAATCGGGGTTCAGCCTTCAGGAATCTCCCACATACTGTCAGGCAGAAACAATCCCAGCCTTGATTTTGTGATCAAGATGCTGCACAAATATTCCTCGCTATCCGCTGACTGGCTCCTGTTTGGTCGCGGACCAATGCATAAATATATCTCCCAGCCTACCCTGTTCGACATGGAGGCCCCAGGGAGCGGTCCTGGGGCAATTGCAGATGATAAGCCTTCCGATATCTTTCCCGGTGCAACGGAGCCGCCAGAAGCTCCGGAATTGGCCTCGGAGGAGGAGATACTCTCAAGCACCACTTCTTCTGATTCTCGGCGGAAGATCGTCAGGGTACTGTTCTTCTATTCCGATAAAACTTTTACAGAATACAGGCCCTCCTGAGAAAATCTGCTCAAATTTTCTAATTTTGCAACCAAAGGGTTGCTGATGAAAAAGAGGGTTGAAGATCTTACAGTTACGGGAAATAAAAGGCTGGGAGAGAGTTTTTTCGTAATAAAAGTCTCTTCTTCGGAATCTTTGCCGGAGATAAAACCCGGTCAGTTCGTTCAGGCCCTGGTGCCTGACAGTCCCTCAACATTCCTCCGACGCCCTATGTCGGTACATGACGTCGATTACTCCCTGAATACCATCTCTCTTCTGGTGCAGATCGCCGGCCAGGGTACGGAACACCTGTCACGGCTTCTCCCCGGAGAAAAACTGAATCTCATCTATCCACTCGGAAACTCTTTCACAATGCCGGGAAAAGGTGAGAAGGTGTTGCTTACAGGCGGCGGTTGCGGCATGGCTCCGCTGCTCTACCTCGGACGCATGATTGCCGAATCAGGCATACAGCCTCATTTTGCCCTTGGATTTCGCAACCGCTCGAGGATATTGGACTACGATGAGTTCCTGAAGCTTGGCCCTGTTCATCTATCCACCGAGGACGGATCGGAAGGGCACAGGGGATTTGTCACCGATATTCCTGCCTTGAGGGAGGGCGACTGGGACAGAGTCTATTGTTGTGGTCCCGAACCCATGATGAAGTCCGTTGCCAGGGTATGCCGCGAGAGGAATATCTTCTGCGAGGTATCGCTCGAGAACCTCATGGCATGTGGCATGGGAATATGCCTATGCTGTATTGTTCCAACAACCTCCGGTAACCTGTGCTCATGCACAGATGGACCGGTATTCAATATAAACGACCTGAAATGGCAGACCTCCGTATAAAAATTGGATCACTTGAACTCAGGAACCCTGTCATTCTTGCCTCGGGAACATGTGGTTACGGTGCCGAGCTTGAAGACTTCATGTCAATGGATCAGCTTGGCGGTATCATAGTAAAGGGCACCACACTCGAACACAGGGAGGGTAATGCCTACCCCAGGATGGCGGAGACAGCCTCGGGCATGCTGAACGCGGTTGGACTGCAGAATAAGGGGATCGATTATTTTGAAACTAATATCTATCCGCAACTCGCAGAGTATGACACCCATGTCATTGTAAATGTCAACGGCAATACGGTCGAAGATTACGTGGATCTGTCGCGCCGTATAAGCAGCCTCGACGCCATACATGCTATCGAACTCAACATCTCATGCCCTAACGTCAAGAGGGGCGGCATGATCTTCGGGACCAATCCCGGATCCGCCAGGGAGGTCATCTCTGCAGTTCGTAAGGTCTATGACAAGACGCTGATAGTCAAGCTTTCACCTAACGTTACCGACGTGACAGAGTTTGCCCGGATCTCCCAGGAAGAGGGTGCTGATGCTGTCTCACTCGTCAATACCCTGCTGGGCATGGCCATCGATGCCCGTACTATGAGACCCAAGCTGTCGACTGTCACTGGCGGCCTCTCTGGTCCGGCCATAAAACCGGTGGCACTCAGAATGGTGTGGCAGACCGCCAGGGCTGTCACCATCCCCGTGATTGGACTGGGAGGGATCATGAATACCGACGATGCACTGGAGTTCATAATGGCAGGCGCCACTGCCGTCCAGATCGGTACAGCATCATTTATAGAGCCTAGAACTGCCACAATGGTGGTACAGGGAATAAATTCCTTCCTCGATAAAAAGGATTTCGACTCAGTTGGCAGAATTACAGGGATAATTAATAGGAATTAAGTCTATTTTGCTTTAAATTTGTAAATTTAGTGGCGGATTTTTAATCATTAACTAAATTATACAAAGTAATCATGGCAGAAAATTTGCAGATTGACACTCTGGACAGAAAGATACTGGACATCATTACCAAGAATGCCAGGATCCCATATCTGGAGGTGGCACGAGATTGTAATGTGTCAGGGGCGGCAATTCATCAGAGGGTGCAGAGGCTANNCCGGCGTAATCAAAGGATCTGAGTTCAAGGTTGATCCGATAATGGTAGGATTCAGAACATGTGCTTATATAGGTCTCTATCTTGACAACCCCGGGAAATACAAGGAGGTGATCAAAAAGCTCAAGGATATTCCTGAGGTTATTGAATGTCACTATACTACAGGTAATTACTCACTTTTCATAAAGGTCTATACGCATGATAATGAACATCTGCGTGAGGTGCTGACGGAGAAGATACAGGCAATCACCGGTATCATGAGGACTGAGACGCTGATCTCACTTGAGGAGTCCATCAGCAGACAGATACCTGTCCTTTCCAAGTGATGGCGATCAAGGACTTTTAACTTAAATGCACAGGCGCCCGTTGAGGGCGCTTTTGCTTTAATGCCGTTGAGTATGCGAGCTGTCAGACTGCAGG
>DCSU01000154.1:11551-18045 GCA_002325785.1 Bacteroidales bacterium UBA1458
CTGGGGCTCGAACCCAGGACCCCATCCTTAAAAGGGATGTGCTCTACCAGCTGAGCTACTGAATCAGACCCTTTTTTTGCGAGTGCAAATGTATGGCAAAAAAAGTTCCGATCAAAAAAAATACCCCTCTTTTGCTGAAAATAGTAAAAAAATATCTCCTCCGCCTGATCACCCCAAATTGTGATTATATTTATTGCCTATCTGAAAGAAAATGAAGCACAACATATTCAGAGATAAAGTAGTCATCGTCACAGGAGCATCATCCGGAATCGGCAGAGCAACAGCCCTTGAGTTTGCACGCAACGGCAGTAAACTGGTCCTGGCAGCCCGCTCATCCGACCGGCTGGCAGAACTGGAGCTGGAGATTCAGAAGCTGGGAGCAGAGGCGCTGTCATGCGTCACCGATGTCTCCAGTGAGGACGATTGCCGGAAAATGGTTGAGGCAGCCGTCACCAGATTCGGCACGGTAGATATCCTTATCAACAACGCCGGGATCTCAATGAGAGCTTTGTTTGACGATGTTGATATCTCTGTTCTTAAGCGACTTATGGACGTAAATTTCTGGGGAACGGTTCACTGCACAAAATACGCACTTCCATATATAGTTCGTAACAGGGGATCAATCGTGGGTGTCTCTTCCACGGCAGGGTTCCACGGACTCCCGGGCCGTACGGGATACTCCGCTTCCAAGTTCGCTATGCACGGATTCCTCGAGACAGTGAGGATAGAGAACCTGAGGGAGAAGTTGCACGTAATGATCATAGCCCCGGGTTTCACGGCATCGGAGATACGCAGAAACGCACTCCTTTCCGATGGCACCCCTCAGGGGAATTCGCCTCGGGAGGAAAAGAAGCTTAGGTCTCCTGAACATGTGGCACGATGGGTGCTGAAGGGAATCAGGAAAAAGAAAAGAAACAAGATCATGACCTGGGCCGGCAGGTTTACCGCACTGCTGCAGAGAATAGTACCAGAAGTGGTAGATTATGCCTACTATCTCGAGATGAAACAGGAGCCCAACTCACCTCTTAAATAAGAGCCATGTCCGACCTGGCAGTAAAAATACGCAGCAGGCAGAGCCTGGTGCTCAAAGCCCTTCCTGGTCCAGTCACTGAGGCCGAAAAGAAGTCGCTTGTCCTTGCTACCGACATTGCCTGTGAATCCTATCCGGCCGACCAGAAATACCTTGGCGAGCCGCTGGCACTCTATTATATGGAGCTTGCAAGGGTTACCGCCGGAGAGATAGGACTGGCTATGCCTGCCGTGATAAGCGCGCTGCTCTCCGGTATAAGGGAGGAGAGCCCCGGGTGGCAGCGCATAGACGATCTGCATGACCCTTCAATAAAGGAGGTGATCAAAGGATTGTCACGGGTGACAGCCCTCAAGGGGCGCGATTTCACGGGTCAGGCAGAGAACTTCCGTAAACTTCTGCTGTCACTGGCTGACGACGGCAGGGTAATACTTATAGCACTGGCCGAGAGACTCCTTATGATCCGTCGCCTCGACCGCCTGCCGGATAAAGAGCGCCTGCCCGTGGCATCGGAGACATACTTCCTCTTTGCCCCGCTGGCCCACAGACTCGGATACTACAACATCAAGTCGGAGATGGAAGACCTCTCCATGAAGCTGATGGAACCGGCCGAGTATGACGAGATCGAAGCCCGGCTGAAACAAACCACAACTTCAAGGAACAGGCTCATAAAGGAATTCTCACAACCGGTAACTGAGAAGCTCGATGCACTGGGCCTTAAGTACGATCTTAAAAGCCGTACCAAATCAATTCACTCCATCTGGCAGAAGATGAAGAAGCAGGGCGTCGCTTTCGAGGAGGTATTCGACATCTTCGCCATACGAATCATCATCGATTCTGAACCCGCATATGAGAAATCATCGTGCTGGCAGGTCTATTCCGTGGTGACTGACCTCTACCAGCCTGATCCCAGCCGTATGCGCGACTGGATATCGGTTCCAAAGACCAACGGTTATGAGTCGCTTCACACTACCGTGGTGACTCCGGCAGGAAAGTGGGTGGAGGTGCAGATACGCACCAGGCGAATGGATGATATTGCCGAGAAGGGCCTCGCGGCCCACTTTAGGTACAAGGGACTCAAGGGCGAAAGTGGCCTCGACACATGGATGGCCCAGATGCGTGAAGTTCTGGGTACCGTGGAGAAGGAGGGAACCGACTTCCTCGGGGAGATAAGACCAGGCCTCTACTCTGACGAGGTCTTCGTCTTTACTCCCAAAGGAGAGGTCAGACAGCTGCCCTCGGGAGCTACTCTTCTGGATTTCGCCTTCGACATTCATACCGAGGTGGGATCGAAATGCGTCGGGGGCAAGGTTAACGGTCGCAATGTACAGCTGAAGCAGAAGCTCCAGAACGGCGATCATGTCTCAGTAATCACCTCCGTAAAACAGTCGCCTAAACGCGACTGGCTGTCGTTTGTCATCACCAACAAGGCTCGCGCCAAGATAAAGCAGGCTCTTAACGATGAGAAGTTCAAACTCGCCGCCGAAGGCAAGGAAATACTGACACGGAGACTCAAGAACTGGAAGATCCCTTACGGCGATGCCACCGTCGTCAAGCTGCTTGAGGAGTACGGACTCAAGACCTCACAGGATCTCTATTTCAGCATCGCAATAGGGGAGATAGACCTGCTGCAGGCAAAGAAAGTCCTGCTTCGCCCGGAGGAGACCCGGGAGGAGGCAGCCGCCAGAGTCCCTGAGATACAGCATCATGAGGATCCTGCGACTGTAGGTTCCGATTATCTTGTTATAGATGAGAGCGTTGAAGGACTGGATTACAAGATGGCAAAATGCTGCAACCCGGTCTTCGGCGACAGAATCTTCGGATTTGTGACAGTACTTGAGGGAATAAAGATCCACAGAACTTCATGTCCCAACGCCGATTTTATGTTGTCAAGCTTTCCATACAGGGTCTTGCGAGCACGGTGGACCAGGCTGGATGCCACGAGGGGCTTCCTGACATCCATCAGGCTGACGGGTATGGAGAACCTCGGAATAGTGGCCCGGATTTCAGAGATACTCTCCGAATACAGGGTGTCGGTAAAGAATTTTGCCTACAAAATGGATAACGGCATGTTTGAAGGCCGGATAGAATTACTGGTGCCTAACGTCAATATACTCTACGGCATCATTAAGAAGATACAGTCTGTCAAGGGCATCACAAGGGTGACAAGGGTCGACGGGTAGGCCTATCAGGCAATAGGCAGTAGAGGGCCGATCCGCCAGCTGGCGGAGAAGGAGCCAGCTTGCAGGGGAGGCTAGTGATATTTTCGAGTTCAGATTTTCGATTGTCGATTTAATCGAAATTCGCAAATCGCAAATCGCAAATCCTTTTGACCTTCAGAGTTCAGACTTCAGACTTTATGGACTTTGCAGACCCCTAATACCTCGGATCGGGCTGCACCGGCAGTCGGGCCAGTTTCTCAACCTCGAGGCTGGTGCTGCCAAACTCATCAACCACCTTTCCCTGGATGAGATAGGTTCCGCTGCCGCGAAAGGGCCAGCTCTTCAGCGACTGAGGGAAGTGGGTGGTGTCAAAGAACTCGCCGCTGTTGTCGATGAAGCATCCGAAGTTCATCCACTCTCGCTTCACAGTCTTTATGACCTTCACAGTCACCAGGTGTCCCACCATCCTTATCTTTCGTCCGATCATCCCCTTCATATCCGCAGCCATGACCTCGCCCCTGAAGCTTGTCTGCAGCATGTCGAACCAGCTGAGTGTCACGGGGAAGCCCAGCAGTTCGATCTCATCGTAGGCATCCTCGAGCTGCGACTGTTCAAAGGGGGGCATCACAAACTTCTTTGGCTCGGGGTTGAAGAGCGTCCGTGACGTCTCGCTCTTTCCCTTGTTAATCAGCATGTGGGCCTCCCAGAGGAGCAGCGCCTTGCTCTTGCCGGTGAACCGGAAGGCGCCGGTGCGGATCAGGGTGACCGTCTGCTCCAGTCCCGGACCGATACGTGAGATAAAGTCCTCAATGCCAGTGAATTCGCCGTTGGAGTTGCGCTCGTTGATTATCCCTCTGGCTAGGTTCCCCTCAAGCCCGAGGATATGTATCAGCCCCAGGAAAATGCTTTTGTCATAGATGGTGGTCTTGTATGTACTTCTGTTTATGCACGGTGCCTCTATTGTGGCGCCTTCGCGTTTCGCCTCCTGCACATAGACCCATGTACGGTAGAAGCCACCGAAGTTGTTGATGACGGCAACCATGAACTCGAGGGGGTAGTGTGCCTTCAGCCAGAGACTCTGGAAGCTCTCGACGGCATAGGAGGCCGAGTGCGCCTTGGAGAAGGAGTAGCCGGCGAATGATTCTATCTGGCGCCACACCTCTTTTGTTATTGCTTCCGGATAGCCTTTGGCCTGGCAGTTGGCAAAGAAGCGTTCGGTGATCTTCTGCATCTCCTTGTATGACCGGTACTTGCCGCTCATGGCGCGGCGCAGCGTGTCGGCGTCGGAGAGATCGAGCCCGGCGAAATGATGGCACACCTTAAGCACATCCTCCTGGTAGACCATCACCCCAAAGGTCTCGCTGAGAAGATCTTTCATCACCGGGTGTATATACTCGAACTTATCCGGGTTATGGAACCGGTATATGAACTGGCGCATCATGCCTGAGCGCGCCACGCCGGGCCTGATGACCGAGCTGGCGGCCACCAGCGTCAGGTAATCATCGCACCTCAGCTTCTGCAGCAGCCCGCGCATCGAGGGACTCTCAATGTAAAAGCACCCCTTGGCATCGCCGCGCCGCAGGCGGTCCTTTACCAGCGGGTCCTTCTTGAACTGCTGCACGGCATGCACGTCTACATCCACACCGCGGTTGGCGCGTATCACCTCGGCGCTCTCCCTGATGTGCCCTATGCCTCTCTGGCTCAGTATGTCAAGCTTCTCGTAACCCAGCTCCTCGGCGGTGTACATGTCCCACTGGGTGGTGGGAAACCCCTTTGGCGGCATGTCGAGGGCGGTGTAGCAGCAGACGGGATCTTCGGAAATAAGCACCCCCCCGGAGTGTATGCTGCGCAGGTTCGGGAAGTCGGCAATCTTATTCCCGGTCTCGAAGATAAGATCCTGTATCTCACCGCGGTTACTCTCTGCAGAAGGACTGCTGATAAGGGCGTCGATCTCCTCGACGGGAAGCCCGTACACCTTGCCCAGCTCGCGGACGATCGATTTGCCGCGGAAGGTGTTGACGGTGCCCAGGAGGGCGGTGTGACGGTGGCCGTAACGGCGGAAGATATACTCGGTGACGGTGTCGCGCTCCTTCCATGAATAGTCTATGTCGAAGTCGGGCGGAGAGGTGCGTTTGGGGTTTATGAAGCGCTCAAAGTAAAGGTTGAGGTCGATGGGGTCAACATTAGTGATCTTAAGGCAGTAAGCAACTACAGAGTTGGCACCGCTACCTCGTCCGACGTGGTAGAATCCGCAGGACATTGAGTAGCGTATTATGTCCCATGTTATCAGGAAGTATGCGGAGAACCCGAGGCGGTCGATGATCTCCAGCTCATGCCTCACCCTCTCTTCTGCCACCTTGTTATTTGCGCCGTAGCGGTACTTCATGCCGTCCCATGCCAGCTTCTCCAGCAGCAGCTTGTCGTCGTACCGGCTGGCAGAATACACCTTCTTGTTCTTGTGTGTGGTGAAGTCTATCTCCAGGGAGCAGTCGTTCAGCAGCCTGCGCGTGTTCTCAACCAACTGCGGCCACATGCTGAAGGGACGGATGAGCTCGCTCTCAGGTGTTATTATCTCATCGGGGGAGGCGCTCATATGTGGTTCCAGTCGGCTGAGCAGCAGGTTATTGTCCACGGCGCGAAGGCTGCGGTGCACGGGGTAGTCGGTCGGCGACTCCATCGTGACAGGTTGCAGGATAACGTATTTTGAGAGCTCGTTTTTTGCCGTGGAGAGCAGGCGGCCGGCGGCGGAGGGACGAATGCCCAGGTACTCGTTGTCGCGCAGCATGGCGGGGGTGATGCCGCTGCCGGCAACACCCCCGCTGCTGCCGGTGCCGTTACCAGGGGTGGCTGCGCCGCCGCTGACGCCGCCATTGTACCCATTGTCCCGTGGTGCGGCGCTGCCGTTGACTCCGCCGCCGGAGGGATAGATAACATAGGCATTGGGGAAGGAGGGAGGTCGGTTAGGGAGCGGCTCGCCGGTGAAGTTATGGTGTGTGAGGAACTCGTTGAGCTCGCGGAAGCCTTCGTTGTTGCGGGCTATGCCAATGTACAGCAGCGTGTTGCCGTCGCGGAACTCGATGCCGGCCGCCGGGGCGATGTCGCGGCTGCGGCACTCGCGCACGAAATCGGGCACACCGGTGGTATTGTTGATGTCGGTCATCACCAGTCGCTCCACACCCACAGCCGCGGCGAGCTCAGAAAGGCGCTCCACCGTCAGGGTGCCGTATCTCAGGCTATAATATGAGTGGCAGTTTAAATACATGTATGAAAGTCAAAAGTCTGTAAAGTCCATAAAGTCGAAAGTC